>NZ_JBFUIP010000003.1:0-90443 GCF_056401815.1 Aminobacter sp. P4_D5
ACAACCATGCGCCCGGCAGCGTCGTCTCAACAAACTTCACACTTGACGTCCCAACTGCGATTAGACAACCGCATCATGAGCGGACTGGCAGCTTTCGGCGTCGCAACCAAGATTGGTGACGTTCAACCAGAAGGTCCTGATCTGCTCCATGGCGGGGCTTGCCGCCGGCGCGAACCGGATCTGACGATCGAAGGCTTCGCTCTGGTAAAAGTAGTTGCTGGGCACGAGCGGACTTGTGGCTGGGCGGCCAGTTTATCAGCGAACGAAGCACGAACTGCTGGATTGCGACTCGGCATCGAGGTATAGTTGTGGTCCTGAATTTCCGGGAGGACCAGCCATGAATGCAGTGCCTCAATGGCGACTCGCAGGCGATTGGTTCGACATCTGCAGCTGCGACATCCCTTGCCCTTGCGAGTTTGCACAGCGACCAACGGGTAATCACTGCCAAGGCGTGCTCGCCTGGCATGTGCGCGAGGGTCAGTATGGCGGCGTGAAGCTAGACGGCCTGACGCTAGTTGCACTCGGTGAATTCGAAGGCAATCTCTGGGCAGGCGAAGCAAAGGCCGTGATGGGCATGTACATCGACGAGAAGGCGAATGAGCGGCAGCGCGAAGCCCTGCAGGCGATCTTCGGCGGCCAGGCCGGCGGCTGGCCGGCCGGATTTGCGGCCAACATCGGCGAGATGCGTGGTATCGAGTTCGTGCCTATCAGTTTTGAGGTGGCGGGCGACCTCGCCACCTGGCGGGTCGAAATTCCCGGCCGCGTCGTCGGGCGCGCAGAAGCGCTTTCCGGTCCAACCACACCGCCCGGCAAGCGGGTGCAGACGATCAACCCGCCGGGCTCGGAGGTTGGCCCGGGCCAGATTGCCACCTGGGGGCGCTCCGTAGAAGTGAGCACCAAAGGCTTCGGGCTCGACTGGACGGGCAACGCCCGCTCGAGCAAGCACATTCCGTTCGACTGGACCGGTCCGAACTAGGGCGRTGTGCCGTTGCCTGACGCGTTCCCCAGGAAATGGTGGCGTTTCACCCGGAATCTCCGTGGCATGCCGCTGGGTCTCCTTGCATCGCTCGCTGTACTGACAGCAGCGGCATGGGCGCTCACCCTCTACCAGACCTTCAGCATGGACATGCCTATGGGCATCATGCGCGGCGGGATGGAGGGCATGGAAGGGATGGCCGGCATGGCTATGTCCGGAATAGCCGCCGACGGCTKGTCAGTTGCCGGCGCCGCCGCCTTTCTCTCTGTGTGGACTGTGATGATGGCGGCCATGATGCTGCCGGCCGCGGCGCCCATGGTCTTTATGTTCGCGACGGCACAGGCGAGTCGCGAACGGCACGTGGCCGTCCCGACATGGATCTTCGTCGCGGGCTACATGCTCGTCTGGGCGACGGCTGGCCTCCTAGTGTATGTCCTGGTCCAGTTCGGCAGCGAGCTTGCGGCGAGCCTCGATCCGCCTCAGCGGTCGAAATGGGCGCCGCTCGCGCTCGGTGCCACGCTTGGCGTCGCCGGGCTCTACCAGTTCACCACCCTCAAGCACATTTGCCTGAGCCATTGCCGTTCACCGCTCGCGTTCGTTGCGCAGCACTGGCGCGAGGGCCGGGTTGGCGCGCTTGAGATGGGGCTGCGCCACGGCGTCTATTGCTTTGGGTGCTGCTGGGCGCTGTTTGCTGTGCTGGTTGCGGCCGGCGTCATGAGCGTCGCCTGGATGCTGCTTCTAACGCTGGTCGTCTTCGTCGAGAAGCTGCAGCCGCGTGGYCGCCGCTTCGAAGGTGCTTTGGGTATTGCGCTATTGGGTCTCGGGATCGTTGTAGCGCTCGGGGTGATTGAGATGCCTTGGATTAGCGGTTAGGGGCATTCCCCCCGCGCCAAGGCCACTCGCTTCTCAAGCGATAAGGTGGTCGAGACGCTCATGCCGAAAGGCTTGTGGTCGGATATCGAGCAAACGATACGGCGCGAGCGTCAGGTCCATTTCTGGCGCATCGCTGCCTGGAAGCTCAGGGGCCGAGATCTGACAGTCCGGATTTAGATTGATTTGACCAGAAGCCGACATCTTAAGCGGCCGCTTCAAAACGATCGAAATCGCACCTTTCGGTCGGCGGCACTCGTAAGTCGGGATTAGTCGGATGAAAACGCGGCCCGATGTTGGAGCTGTTGGGCGACGCGGACTGTGTTAGCACACCCAATATGGTCTGAGGGATGGACTTCATTCAATTGGCGACCGGCCTTCCGCTTGACGCCTGCGCATGCAAGCAGACCCTTCGGGCCGAACGACCTTGAAGCCATTCCGACAGGTCGCAACGGGCTTAAAGTGATCGACTTTGTTATGGGTAGGTTGGCGATTCCTTCCAGTTTGCGTTTTTCGAGGGCATTTTTCGTATGACAACCCTGTCGGTAACGGTCTTCGTGCTAACCTACGCGGGCATGGCTCTGGGGCGCGTGCCCGGCCTGGCGATCGACCGAACCGGCGTCGCGCTGCTCGGTCTGATCGTCCTCCTTGCCTCGGGCGATTTGTCTCTCGAAGAAGCCGGCGCGGCGGTCGACGTGCCTACGATCGCCCTTTTGTTCGCGCTGATGATCCTTTCTGCACAGTTCGACCATTCCGGTTTTTACGGCTGGATCGCTGACCGGATCGTTCGCGCTTCCCGCAATCCGAAGCTTTTGCTCGCCAGCCTGATCGCAGTGACGGGTGTGCTGGCCGCGATCTTCACCAACGACGTCATCGTTTTCGCACTTGCACCTTTGGTTGTCGCGGGTGTTGCCTCGCAACAACTCGATCCGCGACCATACCTTATTGGGCTCGCCGGGGCCGCCAACGCCGGCTCTGCCGCTACCCTTATCGGCAACCCCCAGAACATCCTGATCGGGCAGGCCGGCGGCTTGGATTTCTGGCGTTATCTCGCCTTTGCAGTGCCGCCCACACTGGCCAGCCTCGCAATAACCTTCGTCGCCATCGTCGCGACCTGGCGCTTGGCGCCTGGCGACGGCGCGAATCCGGAGGACAGCCTGCCACCTCAAATCGACCGGTTTCAATTCTTGAAGGGCATGTTTGCAGTCGCAGTACTTGTGGCGCTGTTCCTGACTCCGTTGCCGCGTGAACTCTCGGCGCTCGCGGTCGCGGGGTTTCTGCTGATGTCTCGTCGCCTCTCCTCACGCACTATGATCGGCGCGGTCGACTGGCAATTGCTGCTCCTTTTCGTTTGCCTTTTCGGAATAACGGCAGCTTTCGCCAAGACCGGACTGGCACAGCAAGGCATGGTCTGGCTCACGGAACGGGGCTTGCTGCCCGACCGTCTCGCTGTCCTCGCGCCACTGACGCTTGCCGCCTCCAACACGATCGGCAATGTCCCGGCCGTCATCTTGCTGGTCAAGCTCGTTCCGGATCTCTCGGAGGGTGCTCTGACAGCGCTGGCGTTGCTATCGACGTTCGCAGGAAACCTCCTTCTCACGGGTTCATTGTGCAACATCATCGTTGCCGAAAGGGCCTCCGTTTCCGGCGTCAAGCTCGGTTTTGTCGACTTTGCGCGCTCTGGTGTTCCGATGGCGATCGCAAGCCTGGCCATTACGATAGCTTGGCTTTGGGGCATTGGCCTCGTACCGTTCTAATTGGAAAATCCTGCTTCACGGCTGCTACATCCGGCTCGTCAGTTTGCTGGGAAAGACCGGACGCGCCGCGCGCAGAAACCTGTCCAAAAGGTGTGACTGGCGCGATTCTGATCAGCATCTTGAAACACGATGCGGCGGATGCCTGTCGTGAACTCGCTTGCAACCCCCACCCGTCAGGTCACATTGGAGCCCAGCTTACCTACTATCGGACCCGGCATCACAATGGGCGCCTAGAACTTGACGGTGAGACCGGCTGTGCCGGAAATACCGTAGCTGCGGCCGAAATTGATCAGGCTGGTGTCGACCGTGGCTTGCCCATGGAGAGCATATTTGTCATTTCCCCACGCGTATGAGCCGCCAAGACCGAGGCCAGCCCAAAGGCTTTCCTGCTCGCTTACGAGGGGGGTCGCAGCAAGCACGGTAGTGGCCTGCGGCATGAGGTCATAATAGAGATTGGTGATGCCATAGGCATGGATGCGGCTGGTTGCGCCGCGGTCATCTGTCCAGGCATTCTGGTAGTCGGCTGAAACGCCAAGACGGATCTTGAGATCATTTCCATCGGAGAGCGACACCGCGGCACCAAAGACGTCGGTAAATGGATCGTAGTTGATGCCGGAATAGATCAGCTGGACCTGTGGCGTCACCGACCAATCTGGGTCCAGCGCTATCGGCTGACCTGCTTCCAGACCAAGTGCATAGCCGAAGCCGCCATTGCCTGAGACCAGCCTGGTTGCTGCGGTGGAGGACGAGAGCGTGCTGTCATACCAGGTGAGGTTTGCCTAGGCATCGAGATAGAAGCCGTTCGAGCCGTACCAGGTCAGCGAGCCGCCAAAACCGTACCCGCTGCTGCGGATCGTTCCGTTTCCAAAGATCGAGGCAACGTCGCCAGCAATGGTGCCATAGCGCAGGGAAAGGCCGCCCAGCAGACTTCCGTCCTCTCCGACGTAGAGTTGACCATCCGCCCCGGCCTGCAATTGCCAGGTGTCGATATCATAGTCGGTGCCGGTCGTGGAGGACCTGGGGTCCACGTGCATCTGGCGCCCTACAATCCGGCCCCAGACGCCGCTATTGGCGCCAGCACCGTCAACCATGGCACCGGTGTCGATCATGCCCGCGGCCCAGGAACGATTGCCGACGCGCTGTTGCAGCGTGTCGAGTGTATTGAAGCTCTGCAGCACAGCGGCATAGGCCTCGTAGACCGGTGCGCCGGCGTGATAGAGTGGGCCAATGGTACCGGGATTGAGCAAGGCTGAACGCAGATACCAATCACCATCTGCCGGTGTGCTCACACCGCCCTGATAAAGACGGTAAGCGTAGGCTCCGGCAACCACGGCTGGGTCACCTTCGAAGGTATAGCTGCCCCGCAAAGTGAAGTTGCCGCCGGACTGGCCGCCGACATCGATGATCTTGATGCCTTCGTTTGTCTGTGCGCCAGCGCCGCCGAGATTGATGACGCGGACATTGGTGCTGCCGGACGTATCGCCGGTCACGACAAGCCGATCCGTGGCCGAGCTGTCGTCGCCCAGAACCGTCTCGATCTCAAGTGTGCCGCCATTGCCGGCATAATTTGCCCGCCACAGTCAGGGTACCGATCGAATTACCCGGGGCGATGGTGCCGCCGGAGAAATTTGTGGTGGCGCCGACCTGGCCAGTGCCTTGCAGGCGTCCGCCGACGACGTCCAGGGTTCCCCCGAGGATGCCGTTGATTGACAGGATGCCGTCATACACCCCAGACACGCCTGAGAGGCCCGAATTGTTGGCGGTGAGCGTGGTCTGGCCGGTACCAATCTGCCGGACGCCACCCGTGCCGGTGATCGTGCCGCCGAAGGTCACCATGTCGGACCGATCGAAGGCCAGAATGCCACTATTGGCGACATTGCCGACTATGCTGCCGCTCGTGCCGCCATCGCCCAGTTGCAAGGTGCCGGCGGCGATGGTCGTACCGCCGACATAGCTATTGCCGCTGTCAAGGTCAGCGTACCCAGACCATCCTTGGTCAGGCCGCCCGCGCCGGTCATTTCGGGGGCGATGTCGATATCGTGGCCGTTGGTATCGATGATACCGCCTGCGGTGCCCAGGGTGACCTGTTGAGCGCCATAATTGCGGAAGAAAGTCGCATTGTCGCTGGTGGTCCGAACGATGCCGCCATCCAGGGTGACATTTGCCGTGCCCACGCCGCCGCGGAAACCATTGGTTTCCAGAACCCCGCGCGCACCCGGGGTGCCCAGCACATTCAGCGTGCCGCTTGCCGCCCCATCCGATATGCCCAGATAGACGCAGTTAAGCGCAAAAACCCGGGCGCCGTCTTCGATGTTCATGGCACCGACGCCGTAGTTGCCCAAGGTGAGATTGGAGCCGGTCATCTGCCAAATCGACCCCGCGCCTGTCACGGTGACGTTGCCGTGGCCACCGGGATTGGCACCCACATAGCCTTGCTTGCTGATCACCTGGGCACCGTCCTCGATCCGCAAAACGCCTTGGGCGCCCAAGCCAATCGTAAGCTGGTCCGTCATGGTCCAGGACCCGCCCGATGTCAGCAGCGCCACCCCATATTCGGCGACGCCAATGATCGCGTCGTAGCTTGAGACTGTGGAGCTGTCCGAGATGACAATTTCGCCCTGACCGAAATTGCCAATGTTGATCCGGCCATTCGTCTCGATCCGGCCGCCGTGGGTAACGTGCAATGTGCCGCTCCCCTCTTCGCCAATATGCAGGTTGTATTGATTGGTCCAGGTGGAGGCATTGCCAAAGCCATCGTCGCCCGACACAGTCACAACACCTACGCCGCCCGAGCTGCCGCCAATATAGCCACTGGTATCCGTCACGACCCCGCCATCGAGGATGTTGAGTGTCCCGGTGCCCTGGCGGCCGACATAGAGAAAATCGGTGTTGGTCCAGGTGGAGGCATTGCCCGCGCCATCGTGCCCCGTGACGGTGACGGTGCCATCGCCGCCGATATCGCTGCCAACCGAGCCCTGCCTGTTGGTCAGAGTGCCGCCGTTCTCGATGGTCAAGGAGCCAATGCTGGTGCGGCCATCTCCAAATCTACGCCGCTATTGATGCTCGTTGGGTCCGAAGGATTGGCGTCGCCACCCAGGATGACCTGCTGGGCCGACACTGGCGCGCTCGCCAGCATCAACGCCAAAGGCGCTACGGCCATAGGCAGGCGGCGGTGGGGCAGATGGAAAGTCCCAAGTAGGCGGCAATGCTTCAACATGGAAAACCGAAATGATTCAAACACTAAGCACCTTTGAGAGCTTTATGCTTAATAGTTCGATAATTTGCGTCCGCCGGTACAATCGCAAACTCGTGGACAAACAGGCCGCGATGAAAGGTGGGGTGTTCGTTCGCCAGATATTCCGCTTCAGGCGCCCCAAAAGCATACGGGCAGCTTCCCATCCCAAATCCGATCTTGCTGCACAGCCGCCGCGCCTCTCCAGCCACGCTAGTAGGCTGGTACGCACATCGCTGGTCAGTTCGAATTGGACAGGACTTCCCGTCTTCTGTTGAACGACCCATATCTGCTTCTGCTTCAGCGGGCGTTTCGTTCCGACTGTCTTTCCCGCATTCCAAGCAACGCGGCCGCGAACTGCGGCATCATACTGAGAGTAACCCATTTCATTTCACCTCGGCCTTGAATGGCCGAGAGGGAAACGAAATGGAGCTGACTGCGGCGGGGCCGAAATCTGCCGGTCCCCTTTCGAAGCGAATTTGGTTGAAGCGGTCATGCGCATTCTCTCGCCGCATGACAAACAGATGATGTTCGCCTCTGCATCTTCGAAAGGTGATGACGCCGGTTGATTTCCTCGTGCGGAACACGTTGCAATGTGTTCAAGCGGCCTTGCGGCGCTGGAAAGGTCCGTGCGGAATTTCCGGCGGCGCGAAGCTCTCGGCATTGGCGCGGTCCCAGCGGCTGTACCAGTCGGCCAGTTCGGGAATTTCCTCCCCGGCGACGAGGAAGCCCTCAGGCAGATAGGGGTAGGCTTCGTTGCCGTCGAGGAACTCGTTGTCCTTCTGCCGGAACATGAAGTGATAGGGCATGAAGTCGCTAGGATTGCTCAGGCCGGCCGACCCGGCGATTTCGCCAAGCGCCTTCATCGTGTTGCGATGGAATCGCGCGACGCGATCGCTCTTGTCTCCGACATCGAGCGCCCGCTGGCGGACCGGGTCCTGTGTCGCGATGCCGACAGGACATTTGTTGGTGTGGCAGGCCTGAGCCTGGATGCAGCCAATGGCGAACATGAAACCGCGCGCCGCGTTGCACCAGTCGGCCCCCAGCGCCACGACGCGGGCGATGTCGAAGGCGGAGACGATCTTGCCGGCTGCGCCGATCTTCACCTCATGGCGAATTCCCGCGCCGCGCAGCGTGTTGTGTACGAAGGTCAGCCCTTCCAGCATCGGCATGCCGACCCGGTTGGCGAATTCGACCGGAGCTGCGCCCGTTCCGCCCTCTGCGCCATCCACTACGATGAAATCCGGGATAATCCCCGTCTTGAGCATCGCCTTGACCATGCTCATGAACTCGCGGCGATGGCCGATGCAGAGCTTGATGCCGACCGGCTTGCCCCCCGACAAGCCGCGCAACTGACCGACGAACTGCATCAGGCCGATCGGCGTCGAGAAGGTGCCATGGGCAGCCGGAGAGACGCAGTCGACTCCCATGGGGATGCCACGCGCTTCGGCGATCTCCGGTGAGATCTTCGATGCGGGCAGCATGCCGCCGTGGCCCGGCTTCGCGCCCTGGCTCAGCTTGATCTCGATCATCCTGATCTGCGGATCGGCGGCGATCTCGGCGAATTTCTTCGGCGAGAAACTGCCGTCGTCTGTGCGGCAACCGAAATAGCCCGACGCAACCTGGTAGATCAGGTCGCCGCCGCCCTGCCGGTGATAGCGGCTGATGCCGCCTTCGCCCGTATCATGCGCGAAGCCGCCCTTCTTCGCCCCTGTATTGAGGGAGAGGATGGCGTTTGCCGAGAGCGAGCCGAAGCTCATCGCCGAAATGTTGTAGAGACTGGCGTCATAGGGCTGCTTGCAGGCGGAACCGCCGATGCGCACCCGGAAGTTGGTGTCGGTGATCGCTACGGGCGAGGCGGAATGGGTCAGCCACGCATAGCCGGAACCATAGACATTCTCAATCGTACCGAAGGGCCGTTTGTCCTCAACTCCCTTGGCGCGTTGATAGACGAGACCGCGGGCCTGGCGGCTGAACGGCACCTCTTCATGATCGCCCTCGATGATGTACTGCCTGATTTCCGGCCGGAATCCCTCGAGCAGGAAGCGCAGATGCCCGACGATCGGATAGTTGCGCAGGATGGAGTGCCGGCGCTGGAAAAGGTCATGCACGCCGAGCAGGAAGAGCCCGCCGCAAAGCGTGGCAACGACCAGCAGCCACTTGCTGTAAAGCGCCGCACCCGCAAGGGATGCTAGTGCAATGAGCCCAACGCCGACGAACACGGTATAGCGTTGATGCGAGAAGATAATGCTGACCATTTTTTGGGATTTGTCCGGAAAGTCCGCGTTGTGGCATTCGTAGCCAGGGTGGTCCGGAACGAAAGCTGCGAACGGCAAATCGCTCAGGCGACAGGCCTATAGCACCGAATTTGTGACATTGCAGCGAATCCCACCGGGGCAATTCGCGTCGCGTGGCACTCAGCCGGCGGTAGTCATTGGCAAGGGCTGAAACGAAAGACATGATTTTTCCGTGGCGGGTCGGGGGCCGTTACCGGACGTTCCGATTTTAGGTATTGAGGTCCGATAGCAGCCGTTTTGCAGCCGACCCATTTCAGACATCGAAGCGCTAAGCCGCCCGGCTGCAAGCTGCCCGCGGGAAGTCACGACACCGAGGCTGATGACCCGGCTCAGCGCTCCGTGAGCGACAAACCGCTATTTACCCCCTTGCAGTGGTGCTTAACCTACTGTGACTGGAAAATCGTTGCCTGCGACCGATGTGGGGCCGGCGAACGAATCCGCTGCGGGGGAGTGCTGGGAATCGGCGACACGCCTTGGTCGAATCAACGATCGGGGCCGCAGCGGGCAGGCCATAGGCCTTTCGGGTTTCGGCTCTTCCTTCGAAGAACTTTGCGTAACCGGAAGCCCCGCCCCTCTCTCCTGCTTGTCAGGCTGCAGACGAACTCGACAAGCAGGCTTGCCACAGTGCAGCTAGAGATGAAAATCACCGGACGATTCCGGTTGGTAGATCACCTTTTCGATCAGGATACGTCGCGTACGATCTGTAACCCTCCAGTCGATGGCGTCGCCTTCCTGATAGCCCAGGATCGCGGCGCCGACGTCGGAGAGGACCGATAGTTTACCAGAGCGTTCGTCGGCGTCTTGCGGGTAGACAAGAGCCACTTCCTTTTGTTCATCATCAAGCTGCAGCACGACCCTGGAATTCATTGTCACGACATCGCGCGCGACGTGCTGAGGATCAACGACAATGGCTCTCTCGATCTCATGTTCAAGCTCGACAATTGCCGCCCCTTGCTCGAACTCAATCAGGTTCTGGAGCCGTGCTTTGTCGATCTCCGTGACGTAGATGTCGGTAGATTTTGCCATGGCGCCTTCGCGCAGGAGTTGGAGATACCGGCCAGAGGTCATGGACAGGGAATTGAGTGTTGGTGTTTCGAGTTTGAGAAGAAAACCGCAGCGTTCAAAACCCTTCAGCGAGCGCGTATTGTTCGGGTGAATTTTGGCGATGACGCTCTCGGCTCGCATGTCGAGGAAGGCGAGCTTCAAACCTTCGCGGATGGTGCTGGCGCCAAGTCCGCGCCCCCAGCTGTCATGGTCTCCGACGACCAAGACTATTTCACACTCAGCGCCTGTCTTGACCAGACGGACGAAGCCGACCGGGATATCGTTTCGGTCGTAAGCCATAAAGAAGCGGCCGCCCTGATTGAACAGATGTGTCAGGATCGGCATCTGAGCTCGGTCGACGGCCTGTGCGATGAATCGAGACACACTGCGGGAATCGCTCAGGTAGCGAGTGACGCGTTCATCCTCTAACCAGTCCATCAGGATCAGTGCGTGTGTCCGAGTGATTTCTGGACGCAACGAAACAAAAGGCTTGTTCATCTTCGCTACCTTAGTCGCAAGAATGAAAGCCTGTCACGGTCGCTGCCGTGCTGGTTCTTTCGGATCAACGTTGAAAGAATGCCGATCTAGCAAAGATCCAGCGGTGAAGGCCAGCGGAGAAGCGCCCCCGTATGAGTGAGGGCGGTCCGCGAAGTGGGGCGGGAACGGGACGGGCAGGAAACCACCCCCAAACAGCCCTACCGTCAGCTTGGGCTGAAACGATTCGTTCCGGCAGGATGGGGGCCGTGTATAGACGGCTCTCCGTTGGCAAGGGGTTCTTTGAGCACTGCCGTTGCTGGTTGGTGCGGCCACGTATCCGACCTGTAGGTGCGGCCTTTCATGTGCCGCTGGCCATAATGCCATTCGCGCGTCTCAGATCCCGATCGCAAGCTCGCACTCGAGGTGCACGGCCCCAGTGGGTTCTCCTGATCTGGCGGTATCAACCGGCTTGGTGCATTAGCTCCTATACGCCCTTTCCAACCTCGTCGGCGATCGCTCGCCCTGTCTCGTTCTACGCGATAACCGGCTCCCTATAGCGCTCGCCGTTTGTCATCAGTGCCCAGACCATCCGTCACAAGTTGGTCAGTTTCGACGCCCATCAGCCAGACTTGCATTTCGGCGAGCTGTTCGAAGAGGAGCGCGCACACGTCGGCGGGCGACGGTGCTCTGAAATCCTGTAGCGCGAGCTGGCGTCGTGCGTCCCGCAATGTGAGCAGCCTCTCCCGGAAATCCGCAAAGCGCGCGGTCTCCAGCATACGCTCGATCATTGGAAGCTTCCGCGAGGGGTGTCACTGCCTAGCCGCCACGGAAGACGATGAAGGAACCGATAGGCGACTTCGCCTTTCGGAGAGCCAGAACCCCAGCTGCTCGGCAACGGCACCTTTGGCCACTTGCCAACGAAACTGTCCATAACGCGATAGATCGTCTTCGCCGACAAAGCGGGTACCTGCCCCTCATTGTCGTAGCCAAAAAGGCCCACACGATCCTGGATCGCGAGTAGGGTGTCCTTGTGCTGGCGAAGCTCTCCCAGGCTAGTTCGAACGCCGGCGTGCTGTAGAAGACAGCGCCCAGTAGCGGTGCCTGGCCCGGGCCAGCTTGTCGGCTTCGGTGTCTTCGCCGCTGTCATTAAGGGATCATTGAAGCGGCGGTCGATCAGCGCGTTCAGCTGCGCGCGATCTCCATTATCCGCCGCCATCTGAAATAACGGAGTTTCGCGCTGCCTCGTTATCGATTGACCACTCAGATTTTTTGCAGAACTAAACGCGTCCGTCGAGCAGCAAGGCATCTTGAATGCCGGGCCTGGCGTCGACGCCAAGCCGAATGGCTTCTGCAATCAATTTGTGGAGGACCCCCTCATGTAGACCTATGCCTTCAACGAGCGCCTTTTGCTTGCGCCTGGCAGCGCTGTCGCCAGGCAACCTTACTCGGTCGACGCCTGGCCTCGGTGGGTTGTTTCGGCACGCATTAGCCAGCCAGCCGGTCTGGCGGACAAATGCCGCTTCCCCGGCAAAAGCGCTGGGGTCGATGACCTGCAGGAAGACTGAAGCGTTGGTGCCCTCAGGCTTGTCGACACGGCCGAAGCCGGCGAGTCCCTGGGTCAGCGCCTCCACCAATATGGCCAGTGCGTAGCCTTTCTGGCCGTGGTCGAGCCCGCCGGCGGGCAGGATGGTGCCACCGTCGTTCAGCACATTCGGATCGTCTGTCGGCTTGCCATCGCGGTCGAGCAGCCATTGGTGCTCGAACTTTCGCCCTTCGGCGATGAGACGCGAACTCATATTGTTGGTGGTGATCGAGGCGCTGACGTCGATCAGGATCGGGTCGCCGTCGGTCGGGATGCCGGCGGCGATGGGGTTCGGCGTGAAGACGCCGCGCGTGCCGCCGAACGGGGCGACCGAAGCGCCCGACGGGCTGGAGCTTGTCAGCAGCGCGATATAGCCGCGATCGGTAGCCCGGGTGAGATAGGCGGCGAGGCAGCCGATATGATGGCTGTTACCGATGGCGACGGTGACGGTGCCGTAGGTCGCGGCGCGCTCGACGGCGAGGTCCATCGCCGTCGCCGTCAGCCAGGCGCCGGGCAGGCGCAAGCCGTCCCAGGCGACGCAGGCACCGCGATCCGAGATCACCCGGGGTGCGCCTGATTTGGTCATGACGCCGTTGCGGATGCTGTCGAGATACCATGGCGCCAATGCCAGTCCATGGGTGGTGTGGCCCATCAGGTCGGCTTCGACCAGGATCTCGGCCACTGCATGGGCCTTGTCAGGCTCGAGGCCCGCCGCCTTGAAGATGGCGAAAGCGAGGTCGGTCAGCGTATCGACGTCGTGACGCGTGTCATCGGAGGCCATGGTCATACCCTTGCATAGAGATTCTGGGCGAGCTGCTCGCCGCGGAGGAAGGCAAGCACGTTGCCGGCGGTCATGATCGAGACGGCGCGGCGCGCGTCCTCGGTGACGCCGGCGACATGGGGCGTAAGCAGGACGTTGGGCAGCTGCCAAAGCAGGCTTGCGACCGGCGGCTCCTCGGCGAAGCTGTCGAGGCCGGCGCCGGCGATGCGCCCGGCCTCAAGGGCAGCGATCAGGGCCGGCTCGTCGACGACCTCGCCGCGCGCAGTGTTGATGAGGATGGCCGTGGGCTTCATCAGCCCGATCTCGTGTGCACCGATCAGACCGCGCGTGCCCTCAGTCAAAGGGCAGTGCAGGCTGACAACGTCACTTTCGGCGAACAGGACATCGAGCGACCCGGCGCGGGTGACGCCTTGGGCGAAGGCCTCGTCCGGCGCGAACGGATCGTAGGCCGAGACTTGCAGCCCGATAGGAGCGGCCATTCGGCCAAGGATCTGGCCGATCAGGCCGAAACCGACGAGGCCGAGCTTCTGGCCGCGCAGCTCGCGCCCAGCATAGAGCTTCTTGTCCCACAGGCCGTTGCGGATATGGCCGTCCTGGCGCAGAAAATCCTTGGTCAGCGCCAGAATCAGCCCGAGCGCGTGTTCGGCCACCGAATGGGCATTGGCTCCGGTCGCCATGACGACGGGGATGCCCATCGCCTTTGCGGCAGTGACGTCGATGTCGTTAGTGCCGACGCCATGCTTGGCGACGATCCTGAGATTGCGCGACGCCGACAGCATGTCGCTGTCGACCAGCTCCACCAGCCGCACCACAAGTGCTGCCGGCTGGTGCTGCTCGATCAGTTCCAGCACTTCGGATTTCGCGGGATAAGGCTCCGTCGAGATGCACGCAACTCCGGCATCTTCAAGCATGGCAAGGCCCTCGGCGGCCATCCGGCCGCCGACTGTAACGATCGTCGTTGTCATCGTTCTTTCCTGTCGTGCCGCCTGAGCGGCTGGAGTTCTGCCGACCCGGGGTCAGCGCGAGAGGTCGAGCACCTTGTTTTCGAACAAGCGGTTGCGCGAGCCTTCGAGATGCTCGCGCATGCGGTTGCGCGCCAGCTCCGCCTCACCCGCAGCGATGGCGTCGCAGATACCGCGATGCTCGTCATAGACCTGTTCGAGCTTGGTCAGCGGCCCCATCAGGGAGAGACCGTGCAGATTCATGCCGACGGCGATGTGCTGGCGCAGTGCGTCGAGGCAAGCGGTGTAATAGTGGTTGTTGGCGGCCTCAGCCACCGAGCGATGGAACAGGAAGTCGACATCGGATCGGTGGGTCTGGTCGCGCGTCGCGTCGCGCAGTTCGGAGAGAGCGGCGCGCATCTTCTGCATCGCGGCAGCGTCATGGCGCAGAGCGGCGAAATAAGCGGCCTCCGGCTCGATTGTCAGGCGGAACTCGTAGCAACGCTGGATGTCGGCGATCGTCTTGACCGGGGAGAAGCCGAGGCTGGTCTTCTGGGTGTCGAAGACGCGGACATAGGTTCCCGAGCCCTGGCGGGAATAGACGAGGCCGACGTCACGCAGGCGGCCCAGCGCATCACGCACCACCGGCCGTGACACGCCGAGCAGCGTCGCGAGATCGTGCTCGCCCGGCAGCTTAGAGCCCGAGGGGAACTCGCCCGAGACGATCCGCTCCTGCAGCTGGTCGAACACCTTGTCGACCAGCTTCGGCGCCTTGGAAGCGCCCTTGTGGCCGCTGCCCGGCTTTTCGCCGGTTTCGGCCGCATCCGGCTCCGTTCCGTCCTGCTGCAATTCGGTCGTCATGTGTGTTCCGCCTGTTCCCGGCTCGGCATACGCAAGAGGTCGGAGAGAACCGCGACCTTCCCGAATCCGCCGGATTTCACGACACAGCGCAGCCCTTCGCCATGGCGTGTCGCGATGGTAAACCAGGGCAAGCCCGGCGCCACCTCGCCCTGCGGAAATAGCACGTCGGCGCCAAGCGCGCCAAGTATGGCGAGTGCCGTGTCGCCGCCGCCCATGACAAGCGAGGAGGGGCGGAGCCGCTCAACGGCCGCGGCTATTCCCATGGCGAAACGCGCGGCGATGCGGGCCGGCTCCTCGACCATGTCACCGGTACAGCGAACAACCGTTGGCAGAGTGCTGTCGGCGGGCAAGGCGAAGCGGCCGTTCAAGGCGTCGACGAGCTGAACGTGGGGATTATCATCGACCAATCGGGCAACCTGCTGGTCGGTGATGGGGTCGCGCGAGCCGAAGGCGAATAGCACGTTCTGGTCGCTTGTCGGTGCATCGGCGGGCCTAGAGTTCCTGTTGTGGTGGAGATGGCGGGCGAAGGCCAGACCCAGTCCCCGCGCCCCGACCGCAACGTTGTTGCTCCAGTCGGTATCGGCGATGACTTGGTCAAGATCGGCGTCGTTGGCGGCGTTGCGCACGGAGACGCGCCTGGACAGGCCGGCAAATGTCGCCAGCACCGGCACTGGCGCATCGACGCCGCGGCCGACGACAGCGTCGTCGCGCGTCGTGCGGCCCTGGTCGGGAACGGCAGGCGCCACGACGAGCGCATCGCGCCCCGATGCCTCGGCCAGCGCGTCGGCTTCCACGCCGACATTGCCTTTCAGCCGGGAGTCGATCTTCTTCATGACGATGCCGGGCGTATGCGGCATGAACCGGCTAGCGACTTCGCGCACCCTTGCCGCTGCGACTTCCGCGGGTAGTGCCCGCGACGCCGTGCTAACGGCAAAGACATCGGGAGCGCTCGCCAGCGCCTTGCCGGTCGCTTCGGGGGTCATTGCCACCGCCACCTTGAGGCCCGACGCGACGAAGGGCGCCGACGTGTCGAGCGCTCCGGTCAGGTCGTCGGCGACGATGGCGAGCATCAGAGTCATCCAGCCGCTTCCATTTCCACCGCATGGCAGGCGACGTGGTGGCCGGGAACGACCTCGCGCCATTCGGGCACGACCGCCTTGCACTTGTCCATGGCGATGGGGCAGCGCGTGTGGAAGCGGCAACCGGTGGGCGGCGCAAGCGGGCTTGGCACGTCGCCGGTGAGTATCTGGCGCTGGCGCGTCTTTTCCAGTTCCGGATCGGCCTCGGGCACGGCCGAAAGCAGCGCCCTGGTGTAGGGGTGGAGCGGGTTGGAGAACAGCTGCTCGCGGGTCGCGAGTTCGGCCATTCGGCCGAGATACATGACGCCGACGCGGGTGCTGATGTGGCGGACCACGGCAAGATCATGGGCGATGAACAGGTAGGTCAGCCCGTATTTTTCCTGCAGGTCGAGCAGAAGGTTGATGATCTGCGCCTKCACCGAGACGTCGAGCGCCGAGAYSGCCTCGTCGCAGACGATGAATTTGGGCTGGCAGGCCAGCGCCCGGGCAATCGCCACCCGCTGGCGCTGTCCGCCCGAGAGTTCGTGCGGATAACGCTGGGCAAAACGGGCGGGCAGGCCGACATCGGCGAGCAGGCGTGACACCCGCTCCGGCAGCTCGGCCCTGGTGGAGAGCTTGTGGAACAGGATCGGCTCGCCCACCACCTCACCGATGGTCATGCGCGGATTGAGCGTCGAATAGGGGTCCTGGAAGACGATCTGCAACTCGCGGCGATAGGGCCGCATGCGCTTTTCGTCGAGCGAGACGATGTTCTCGCCCTGGAAGATGACCTTGCCCGAAGTCGCCTTCTGCAGGTTGAGCAGGGTGAAGCCCGTCGTCGACTTGCCGCAACCGGATTCGCCGACCAGCGACAGGGTCTCTCCGGCGAAGATGTCGAAGTTCACGTCGTCCACCGCATAAACGGTGGCGCCGCGCTCGCCGAAGGCGCCGAGGCGGACGACGAAATGCTTGACGAGATTCTCTACCCTGATCAGCGGTTCGGCAGCCATCACGCGGCCTCCTTCATCTGGCGCTGGGCGACGAAGCAGGCGACGCGGTGGCCGCTGGTGCCTGCGACCGGCTCGAGCACCGGCACGCGTTCGTGGCAGATGCTTTCGGCCAGGGCGCAGCGTGGCGCAAACGGGCAGCCCTTCGGACGGCGGCCCGGTTCGGGTGGCGTGCCGCCGATAGAAGACAGCCGGCTGGCGCGCTCGTCGGACAGCTTCGGGATCGAGGCCAGCAGGCCGCGCGTGTAGGGATGCGTCGGCCGGGCGAAGAGTTCGCCGACCGGCGCGTCCTCGACTACAGTTCCGGCATAGAGCACGGCGACGCGGTCGACCAATCCAGCGATCAGCGCGAGGTCGTGGGTAATCCACACCACCGACATGTTGAGCTTCTTGCGCAGATCCTTCACCAGGTCGACGATCTGCGCCTGGATGGTGACGTCGAGCGCAGTCGTCGGTTCGTCGGCGATCAACAGTTCCGGGTCACAGGCAAGGCCCATGGCGATCATCACCCGTTGGCGCATGCCGCCCGAGAGTTCGTGCGGATAGGCCGTGATACGTTGCTCCGGGCCCGGGATACCGACCAGCCTCAGCAATTCGATCGCGCGCTTGCGGGCGTCAGCCTTGTTCATGTTGCGATGGTAGATCAGTGGCTCGCAGAGCTGGTCGCCGATGCGCATGACCGGGTTGAGCGAAGTCATCGGATCCTGGAAGACGAAACCGATCTTGCCGCCGCGCACCTGGCGCAGCTCCGACTTCGACATCTTGAGCAGGTCGCGGCCAGCGAATTCGGCTGTGCCGCCCTTCACCTTGATCTTGTTTGGCAGCAGCCGCACCAGGGAGAGCATGGTCAGGCTCTTGCCGCAGCCGGATTCGCCGACGACGCCGACTGTCTCGCCCTTGCCGACGGTGAGGTTGATGCCGTCGACGATGATGGCCGGGCCGCGGCGGGTTTCGATCTCGATTGTCAGGCCGCGAACGTCGAGCAGCGGCTTCTGGATTTCGGGAGCGGTCATTTGCTGCCCCTCGGGTTGAGAGCGTCGTTGAGGCCGTCGCCGAGGAAGGAAAAGGCGACAGTGGCGAGGCCGAGCACGGCTGCGGGTGCGGCGAGCAGATGTGGATAGTGCTGCCAGACGCGCAGGCCGTCGGAGATCATGTTGCCCCAGCTGGGCGTGGGCGGATTGACGCCGACGCCGAGGAAGGAGAAGGCGCTTTCCAGAACCATCGCGGTGCCGAGGCCAGCGCTGACCGAAACGATCAGCGGGCCGATGGCGTTGGGCACGATGTAGCGCATCAGGATGAGGCGGTTGGTCAGGCCGAGCGCGCGCGCCGCCGTGACATAAGGCCGACCGCGGATCGACAGCACTTGGGCGCGGACGAGGCGGGCATAGGGTGGCCAACTGATCAGTGCCATCGAGCCGAATACCAGCAGGAAGTCGACCCAGATGGTTTCGCGGTAAAACGGGTTGAGCGTCGCCTGATAGCGCGCCTCCATCCATGCGGTGATGGGCGTCTTCAGCGAGGCGTTGATGACGACGACCAGCAGAAGGTTGGGCACAGACATTGTCATGTCGGTGAACCACATGACGATGCGGTCGAACAGGCCGCCGAAGAAGCCGGCCATGGCGCCGAGGGTGACGCCGATGACGACGGCGATCGTCGTCACCACGATCGCCACGACGAAGGCGGTTCGGGTGCCATAGACAACGCGTGAGAACACATCGCGGCCGAGATCGTCGGTGCCGAAGAGGTGCGCAAGCGATGGCGCCTGGTTGCGGGCGTTGAGGTCCTGGGTGAGGAAGTCGTAGGGCGTGAGCCAGGGGCCGAAAACGGCGACGAAGGCGAGCAGGATGACAACGGCGAGACCGGCGACCGCCAGCTTGTTGCGCAGCAGGCGGTGCCAGGCATCGCGCCACAAGCTGACGGGGAGCTCGTCGTCGGCCACTGACGAGGAGAGATTGACGGGAGTGATCGTCATTTCAGCGGCTCCTCATCGTGTCGTTGGCGCGTGGATCGAGCAGTGGGTAGAGCACGTCTACAAGAAGGTTCGACAGCATCACCAGGAAGGAGCCGATCAGCGTGATGGCCAGGATGACGGGATAGTCGGAATTTGTGAGCGCCGAGACCGTCAAGCGGCCGAGGCCAGGGAGGCCGAACACCAGCTCGACGAAGATCGCGCCGTTGACGATGGTGATCATGATCAGGCCGAGCTGGGTGACGACGGGCGTCAGCACGGGCCTGAGGATGTGGCGGAAGGCCACCACCATTTCGGGCACGCCCTTGGCGCGGGCGGTGCGGACGAAATCCTCAGATAGCACCTCGATCACGGCGGCGCGCGTCTGGCGCACGATCAGTGCAATCGGTTGAAACGAGAGGACGAGCAGCGGCAACAGGATGCGCAGGTCGAAGACGCCGCCCCAGCCATAGGGAACCTTGCCGCCGGGCAGGACGAAGATCAGCGCCACCATCAAAAGCGGACCGGCGACATAGGCGGGGATGGCCCACAAGAACAGCGCCGAACCGAGGATCGTGTAATCGATCTTGGTGTTCTGGTTCATCGCCGCGATCATGCCGAGGGGCACCGCAACGATTGCGGTCAGCACCACGGCACAGAGGCCGAGCTTGAACGAGACAGGTGCGGCGGCCGAAACCATCGCCCAGACCGAGCGGCCCGAGGTCAGCGAGTTGCCGAAATTGCCCTGCAAGAGGTTGAGGATGTAGCTGCCGAACTGGACGAGGAACGGCCGGTTCAGGCCAGCGGCATCACGGATCGCCTCGATCTTTTCGGGATTGTAGGCGACGTCGCCGGGCGCACGCAGGAAGATCAGCTTGATCGGGTCGCCAGCGCCAAAATAGGCCATGGCATAGACGGCAAGCATGACCAGCAGAACGGACGGGATCCACAGCAGCAGCCGTGTTGCAATATAACGCAGCATGGCGGGCGGCCTCCCACCGCACGGTATCAGTTCGAGAGAGTAGCACGGGGGACAAGCCCCCGTGCGCTTTACCGGGGCATCAGCCGACGGTGATTTCCCAAGGCGCGACAACCTGCCAGTCGAGGTTCTTGTCGATGCCCTTCACATTGGCATTGGCCCAGCGCGACATCGCCTGCGCGTACCAGGGGATGAAGGTCCAGTCCTCACGGAAGGCCTTCTGGGCTTCCTGGGCGAGGGCGATGCGCTGCGGATCGTCCGCCGCCTTGGTCGCGGCTTCGGCCAGCAGCTGGTCGACCTTGTCGTTTTTGTAGCCGCCCAGCTTGTTCTGGGCGTTGGACGAAGTCGAGGCGATCGAGCCAGCGAGATAGCTTGCGGCATCCGGCACGCGGGTGCCGACGTCGTCGCGGAAGATCTGCACCGAGTTCTGGTCGGGGCCGGCATAAGCGTCCTGCTGCGGCTTCATATCGACGGCGGTGATGCCGAGATTCTGGCGCCACTGCTCGGCGATGAACTGGGCGGCCGCCTCGTTGGCCGGCGAAGAAATGCCGACGAACAGGATCTTGGGCAGGCGCTCGGGACCGCCATAGGTCGACTCGGCGAGCAGCTTCTTGGCGCCTTCCGGATCGTAGGGGTAAGGCTCGAAGCCGGAATTATCGGCGCCGGGTACCGAGTTGATGACCTGGTCGGTCTTCTTGTGCGGGCCGTCGGGGAACGAGGCTTTCATCAGGCCGTCGCGGTCGACCGCCATGATCAGCGCCTGGCGAACTTTCGGATCGTCCATCGGCGCGCGCTTGGAATTGAACCAGAAGTGCTGGCTGGTCGGGATCAGCGGACCCGAGGCGAACTCGGCGCCAAGATCCTGCACGATTGTAGATGTGACCAGCTCGGTGTGGGCGTTGAACTCACCCGACTTGAGCAGCGAGGTGGCCGTGACGTTGTCCTCGATCGAGGTGATCTCCATGCGGGCGAGCTTCGGCTTCGGCCCGAAGAAGTTCTCGTTCGGCTCGAACACCAGCTTGCCGCCGTCAATGTCGATGCTGGTCAGCTTGAACGGGCCGGAATAGACGGCACCTGCGTCGGGCGTGAACCAGTCCTGGATCTCGTTGCCATCCTCGCCGCGCGACTGCGAGGCCTTGGTTATCGGCACGATGTGGTTGGCAACCCGCATGAAATAGATCGGGTCGGCTTCGTTCAGCGTCACGACGACGGTGCCTTCGTCAGGCGTGGTGACGCCGGAAATGGTGTTGGCGCTGCCGCCGGTCACTTCGGCGAAGCCAGCGACCTTGCCGAGCACCTGGTCTGCGCGCTGGCTCTTGGTGCCGGGCATCGCCGCAACGTTCCACGAACCTGCGACATCTGCCGAAGTGATCTTGCTGCCGTCGGAGAAGGTCGCCTTGGGGTCGAGCTTGAAAGTCCAGGTCTTCGAGTCAGCCGAACCTTCCCAGCTCGTGAAGACGTAAGGATGGATCTTGCCTTCGCTGTCGAAATACATCGGCGAGGCCCACCAGGCCGAGTTCCAGCGATAGGGCACGCCACCGCCGCGCAACGGAGACCAGTCCTGGTTGAAGGCCGGATTGGCAACCTTCAGCACCTGTCCTTCTTGCGCGAAGACGATCTTGGCATTGAGGCCGAGCAGCGTGAAGCCCACTGCGCCGCCCAGGCCGAGCCTGAGCGCATCGCGGCGGTTCATCCCGGCACGCGACTGAGTCTCGGTGTTCCGTTTCGACATCACATTTCCTCCCTGAAACCCGTGAACGGCGATGCTCTGGTCGGTCGAAAGGCAACAGACGCGGAAGCGGCAACCGTGGCCGAACAAATGCCGCCATATTGTAAACATGTCAATTCATTTTTTTGGCTTGCGACACAGAAAAATTAGCTATCGGTAAAATGACGCAGATTTAATGTCGTAAAATCAATAATTTAATTGGCTCTACGCGACCATCATTCAAATTCATCAGGAAAAAGCAACTTGACAACTTGTCTGCTTGTGGTCAGTTTCCGGCCATAGGCCAAGTGCAGTTGGCACCCACTGGGTGCATGCGCTCGGGAGGATTCCAGATCGCCGCGCGCCACGGGCGTCGCCGGCAGACAGACGGACAGGGAGCGATGACGAGCCGCACGATTGGCATCACCATGGGGGACCCGGCAGGCGTCGGCCCCGAGATCATCTGCAAGTCGCTGGCCGAGATGAGCGCCGCCGACCGCGCCACCATCCGCGTGTTCGGCAACCGCGACAGCCTTGAAGCGGCAGCCAGCATCGTCAGCGCACCGCTGAAGTTTGCGCCTGTCTCCGACGGTGCCAATACTGTTGCCGTCGAGCATGTCGCCATCGATGGCGACCCGATCGCCTTCGGCAAGATCGACATCCGCGCCGGCGACGCCTCGTTCCGTTTCATCGCCCGTGCGGTGGAAGCAGCGACCGCGGGCGAGATCGGCTGCATCGTCACCGCTCCCATCAACAAGGAAGCACTGAACCTCGCCGGCCATCACTATGACGGCCACACTGGCATGCTGGCGCATCTGACTGGCTCGCGCTCATCCTGGATGCTGCTCGCCGCCGAGCGCATGTCGGTCATTCACGTCTCGACTCATGTGTCGCTGAAAGAGGCGATTGCGCGGGTGAAGCCCGAGCGCATCCTCGAGACCATCCGCACCGGCTATCGCCACCTGCGCCGCATCGGCATCGAAAGCCCACGCATCGCGGTCGCCGGCCTCAACCCGCATTGCGGCGAAAACGGCCTGTTTGGCACCGAAGATGACCAGTTCATCGCCCCTGCCGTTGCCGCGGCCAAGGCCGAGGGCATCGATGCCTACGGCCCGGTGCCGCCGGATACGGTTTTCCACCGCGCCTATTCCGGCGCCTTCGACCTCGTCGTCGCGCAGTACCATGACCAGGGCCACATCCCGATGAAGCTGGTTGCATTCGAAACCGGCGTCAACATCTCGCTCGGCCTGCCCATCGACCGCACTTCGGTCGACCACGGCACCGCCTTCGACATTGCCGGAACCGGCAAGGCCAACCACGTCAACATGAATGCGGCGATCGCCTATGCGCGCAAGCTCGCCGGAACGCCTCGGGTGACAGCATGACGAAATTCGCAATCTCGGGCGTCTTTTCCGCCGCCGCCACACCCATCAACGCCGACCTCTCGCCCGATCACGGCCTGCTCGCCAAGCATTGCCAAAGGCTGCTCGATGAAGGCTGCCATGGCGTCGCCCTGCTCGGCACCACGGGCGAGGCCAACTCGTTCTCGCTCGGCGAGCGCAAGGCGATGCTGGAAAGCGTCGTCAAGGCAGGCGTTGGGGCTGACAAGTTGATGCCCGGCACCGGCGTCGCCGCCATTCCCGAAACCATCGAGCTGACCCGCCATGCGCTCTCGATCGGCATCGACAAGGTCGTGATGCTGCCGCCCTTCTACTATAAGGTCGTGTCCGACGATGGCTTGTTCGACGCCTATTCGCGCATCCTCGAAGGCGTTGCAGACGATCGGCTCAAGGTCGTGCTCTACCACATCCCCCAGGTGTCGGGCATTGCATTGTCGGTCGAGCTCGTCGGCCGGCTTATCGAGGCTTTCCCAAAGACGGTTGTCGGCATCAAGGAATCCAAGGGCGATTTCGCCAATATGCAGGCGCTGGTGCAGGCCTATCCGGGCTTCGCCGTCTTCCCAGGTGCTGATCCGCTGATGCTGCCGCTTTTGCGCGAAGGCGGCGCCGGCTGCATCACCGCCACCTCAAACCTGATCGCGGATTCGCTGCGCACGGTGTTCGACAACCATGCCAACCCTGGCGAAGAGGCCAAGGTCGAAGCAGCGCAGGCGCGCATCAACGCCTGGCGCAACCTCTCCAATAGCTACGCCCAGATCCCGACCATCAAGGCGATGGTTGGCCTCAAGCATGGCGAAAAGGCATGGCAGCGGCTGCGCCCGCCACTGGTCGGGCTGAGCGACGGCGACATCGCCGCGCTCCGCCCGCAGCTCGAACAGCTACCGTGAGCGGAGAGATGGCCATGAGTTCGGCGCAAGCGGAAGCAGCCGTCATGACCCACGCGGAGGTCGCGGCGCGCATGGACGGCAAGGTGCGGGCGACAGCGCCCGGCCGCACCGAAGCCTTCCTGCCGTCGCCGACGGTGCAGAACCACGCCGCGAACCTTTCGCTGCTGCCCGACGGCACGCTCGCCTGCGTCTGGTTCGGCGGCACTATGGAAGGCATGGGCGACATCTCGATCTACATGTCGCGGCTGGCACCCGGGTCCAACACATGGTCGGCGCCGGAAAAAATGTCGGACGACCCCCAGAAATCCGAACAGAACCCGATGCTGTTCAACGCGCCCGACGGCAAGGTCTGGCTGCTCTACACCTCGCAGACCTCGGGCCACCAGGACGGCGCCGTCGTCAAGCGCCGCATCTCTTCCGATGGCGGCAAGACCTTCGGTGAGGTGTCGGTGCTTTGCGATATCCCTGGCACCTTCGTGCGCCAACCGATCATCGTGAACGGCCGCGACGAATGGATCTTGCCTGTATTCCGCTGCATCGGCGTGCCAGGCACGCGCTGGAGCGGCGATGTCGACACCGCTGCCGTGCTGATCTCCACCGACGCCGGCACCAGTTGGGCCATGCATGACGTGGCCGACAGCATCGGCGCCGTGCACATGAACATCGTGCCGCTCGGCAGCGACGAGATGGTGGCGCTCTACCGCAACCGCTTCTCCGAGCAGGTGCTGCGCAGCCGCTCACATGACGGCGGCCGCAGCTGGAGCGCGCCTGAGCCGACTGACCTGCCCAACAACAACTCGTCGGTTCAGGCCGTGCGAACGGATGGCCGCATCGCCATCGTCTACAACCATGCCAATGCCTCGATGTCGGAGGACCGGCGGCTGTCGCTTTATGATGAGATCGAAGGTGGCGAGCCAGAGGCAACGGTGCCGCCTGCGGAACCGGAGGGGCGCAAGGCCGTCTGGGGCGTGCCGCGCGCGCCGCTCAGCCTCGCCTTCTCGTCCGACGGCGGCGACAGCTTCGGCGGCCGCATCGATCTCGAGACCGGCGACGGCTTCTGCCTGACCAACAATTCCAAGGATGGGCTGAACCGCGAGTTCTCCTACCCGTCCGTCCTCGCGGCCCCGGACGGGGCGATCCACGTCGCCTTCACCTATTTCCGCCGCGCCATCAAATACATCCGCCTCTCGCCGAGAATGTTCTAACCATGCGCGGCGGTGGCAGTCACATACAGCTGGAGCACTGACTATGAACGGTCTCAACACGCCCATCACGATCGTTCGGCCGCCCGTCATCGAGTTCGGCCCCGGCGTGGTGTCTCGGCTCGCCGCTTGGGTCAAGGCCCGCAACATCAAGAGGGCCCTCGTCGTCGCCGACGCCTTCAACGCCGCCCGTGTCGACACGCTCGCGCTCGGAGTCGAAACGGTCGTCTTCGGCGAGGTACGGCCTGAGCCGGACCTGCCCAATCTGGAGAAGGTGCTCGAATTGGCCGCCCGTTCGGAGGCCGACCTGATCATAGGCTTCGGCGGGGGCAGCGCCATGGACCTCGCCAAGCTGGTCTCGGTCATGGCCGGCAGCGGCCAGCGGCTGCAGGACATCGTCGGCGTCGGCAAGGCGGCACGGCGCCGCGTCGCCCTCGCCCAGGTACCGACAACCTCAGGCACCGGCAGTGAGGCCGGCATCCGCGCACTCGTCACCAATCCAGAGACCCAGGCCAAACTCGCCATCGAAAGCATCGAGATGCTGGCCGACATTGCAATCGTCGATCCCGCTCTGACAATGACCGTGCCGCCGGCCGTCACCGCCGCCACCGGCGTCGATGCCATGGCTCACTGCGTCGAAGCCTACACCAACAAGAAGGCGCATCCGGTGATCGATCTCTACGCGCTGGAAGGCGTGAAGCTGGTCGGCCGCTACCTCGCGCGTGCGGTGAAGGACGGCAGCGACGTCGAGGCCCGCGCCGGCCTGGCGCTCGCCTCGCTCTATGGCGGCTTCTGCCTCGGCCCGGTCAACACCGCCGGTGGCCATGCGCTCGCCTATCCGCTGGGCACGCGCTGGCACATCGCCCACGGTGCTGCCAACGCGCTGATCTTCCCGCATGTGCTGGCCTTCAACTTGCCGGCAGCGGCGGAAAAGACAGGCCATGTCCTAGCAGCGCTCGGGCTTCCCGAGGCCCATGCCGTCCAAGACGTGTTCGGCTCGACGCACGACTATTGCGCCTCGCTCGGCATCGAGATGCGCCTGTCGAAACTGGGCGTGCCGGAGGACGATCTCGAGACCATGGCCGACGACGCCTTCGCCATCCGCCGCCTGCTCGACAACAACCCGCGCGAACTGGCGCGGGCGGACATTCTCTCGATCTATCGCGCGGCCCACTAGATTGCCTCAGAGTGAGGGATTTCCATGCATTTGATGATGCCCTACGAGGAGGCAAATCGCGGCGCGCAACTTGGGATTCAACTTGTTTGCGCGCCCCGGCGCTGGTGCCGTCGGGTTTCGATGATGGGTTAGGTCGGAGCAGCAACGATCTCGTAATCTCCACTTAACGCTTTGGGCACTAGACCAGCACGAGCCCCCGCCGCATCGCAGTGGCGATGGCATCCGTGCGGTTGGCCGCGCCGAGCTTCACCAGGATCGCCGCGACATGGAATTTGACGGTATGTACAGAAATGTCGAGATGCCGCGCGATCACCTTGTTTGACGCGCCCTCGGCAAGCAATGCCAACACCTCCGTCTCACGCGGCGACAACCGGATCGAGAAAGCTTCGTGATCTGCCTCACCATCGGCCAGCAGACCGCCACCGAACCGGTCATTAGCTGAGCCGAGCCTGCCGTCGCGCCCGTCCAGTTCAGTTGATGCATGAGCGATATGATAGCCAGCGGCTACAAGCCATACGGCCGCTGCGATTAGCGCCGTGTCAGCGTCTCTCGGCAGTACCGCCGCAATGGTCGCCGTCCTGTGCGTCGCCCTGGAGGAGGAAAGGACAAGCACTGGTACCCCCTGTGTCCGCACGCGGCCTACAGTTTCGCCGTCGATGATCGCCACGTCGACGTGGTTGCCTTCGGCCAGGTCCTCAGCCGTCACCACCGCCAGGCCAGCGTTCTCCGACAGGCGAAGGGCAAGTTGCGCGCTCGACGCTGAGTCGCCGAGCGCGACCAAAACGAGCAGCCTGCGTTGCGTCTCCGGCATCACCAGCATCCGGCACTCTCAGATCAGGGGTTTTTCGCCGATGGTAACCGCCACGTCACGCACCTCCCCGCCGCGCAAGATCTTCAGCGCAACCGCGGTGCCCGCGCTGTCCGGACCCAGGCGAAGGATCAGTTCGCGCGGCCCGCTCACCGGTTCCCCGTTCCAAGCAGTGACAATGTCGCCCAGCGCAATGCCCGCAGCCTTGGCCGGCCCGTTGTCGTCGAGCCCCATGACCATGGCGCCCAGCACCTGACCGTGGTGGATGGGATGCAGGCTGGCGCCGAGATAGCCGCGCAGGACGTGGCCTTTCTCGCGCAATGTCGCGACCGTACGCTCGATCGTCTCGTAAGGGATAACCAGTGCCCGGCGGCGCGGCCCGAAAAGAAACATCCCGACCAGTCCGCCACTGGCGTCAAGCACAGGTCCCCCCTCGAAACGAGCGCCCGTCATCACCGCAAGGTTGATGCGGCGGTCGATGGTGCCGCCTCGCCGTGAGCGCCACATCGGCCCGACCTCGCCCACGTTGCCGAGCACCGCAAGAGGCGAAGCGCCGTCACGCCCGACCGCGACGACGACGTCGCCGAGGCGCACCGGCTCGGCCTTTTCGAAGCTGCTGCCGCCGGCTGCCGCCGAAGGCTTCAACAGCGCTATGCCGGTCGACGGATCGCGACCGATCAATTCGCTCGTCACAGTTTCGCCGCTGGGCAGGGCAAGCTGCAATTCCTCGTCAGGTTCGACAGTCTCCTCGGCGGCAACGTAGAGGCCCTCGCCCCAGTGGAAGGCCGTCGCAGTCCGGCCATGATGGGTTGAAAAGCTCGCAGTCACGGACGCAGCCTGTTCGGCGATGTCGGCGACTGCATTGGAAAGGGCGGCAAGGTTGAACCTGGTCATCACGCACTCCTGGGCTGGGCCGTTTGGGGCTTTCTGAACCCAGATATTGCCACGCTCCATGGTACTTCCAACTCGCCAGACGGCTAGGAGCCGCAGCCACTAGCCATCAGGTCAGGTCGCAGCGCGCCTGCGCGCAAAACACATATAGGCATCGATTGCTCGAATGACATGGAGGCCCCCAATGGCCCTGCCCGCGACCGACCCGCAGCCTCATGATGCCGCTCTGCTCGACACTTATTCGTCCACCGTCGCCGACGCGGTCGACCAGATTGGCCCGGCCGTGTGCCGTATTGGACCCGTTGCCGAGGGCCGCCGCACGGCCGGCCATGGTTCAGGCTTCGTCATCTCGCCGGACGGGCTGATAGTCTCGAACTTCCACGTTGTCGGCGAGGCCAGCGCTGTGCGCATCGCAATGCCTGACGGCACGTCTACTGAAGGGCGCGTGCTTGGCGGCGATGCCGATACCGACATTGCCCTGGTGCGTGCCGACGGGCATTTTCCCGACATCGCCCCGCTCGGAGATTCGAAGCGCCTGCGCCGTGGCCAGATCGCCATCGCCATAGGCAATCCGCTCGGCTTTGAATGGACGGTGACGACTGGCATTGTCTCGGCCCTGGGCCGATCGATGCGCGCCTTGACCGGCCGGCTCATCGATGACGTTATCCAGACCGACGCTGCGCTCAACCCAGGCAATTCCGGTGGACCGCTGGTATCGTCGGCCGGCGAGGTGATTGGCGTCAACACCGCTACGATCCGCGGCGCTCAAGGCATCGCTTTCGCTGTCGCCTCGAATACGGCCAGCTTCGTCATTGCGGAAATCATCCGCTTTGGTCGCGTGCGCCGGGCCTTTGTTGGCGTGTCGGCCGACACGGTCACCCTGCCACGCCGCGTGGCGCTGCTTGCCAGGGTAACCAGCCGGGCGGCGGTTCGCTTGCGCTCGGTCCAGGCGGGCGGACCGGCTGCGAAAGCCGGGCTGAAGGAAGGCGACGTCATTGTCGCTATCGACGGTCACGCCGTCGCCGGCGTGGAYGATCTGGTGCGGATGCTGGACGCCGAGAGGATCGACAGGCAAACGGAGTTTACGGTTGTCGGTCGCTCCGGAGTCAGCCAAGTGACAGTAACGCCGGGGTTGCGGGAGCCTTGAGCGCATCAAACTGTCGGCGCATATCGGCTACGAAGCCCGCGCCGTTCGTTTGAAATCGCGATGACAAAGGATCCAGATATTCTTGTCCCACCGCGCCTGCAGATTAGGCAATCGGACAAGCCTTGGAATGACCTGGGCGATAAGAACCGGCATTTCGACCACGCCCATTCCGGCCAGCGCGGCGGCAAGGCCCGTTGATTTGCTGTCCACCTTCGCCGCTGGGCGGCCCAAAGGGAAATAACGCCGCGCCCAATCAGGATACCCCCTGGACTGATCGAGCCATATCCAGTCGAGCTCTGAGCTGCTAAAAGCCTCCTCCGGTAACAAGGCCCGGCGATCGAGGTAAGTGCAGCTGCAATAAAGTCCGTTCTCATTGCCAATAAGTTGGTGGCCCATGAGCGTGTCCTGGGGCGCAGCCGTGGCGCGGATCGCAATGTCGGCCTCGTGCTTGGTCAGGCTTACGATCTAGTCGGAGGCAAGGATTTCCAGCTCGACTTCTGGGTGCCGCACCGAGAAATCCGCTACCATCGGCATAAGCACATGATTTGCCAGCAATGACGGCGCCGGTGTCGCAAACTTCGGCAAGGCGCAGCTGCATGTCGCGGAGGCTGAATGGAACTACTGGACCTCAGAAAACAACTTCAACAGTGCTTCGGGCGCAGCCCAGTTCTCGTTCGCCGGGGCACGAGCAGCCGCCCCCGCCTACAAGAGTCGCGTTGTCCCCTTCTCCGGAACCGCGGAAATCTTGCCGGGCATCCATCTGTGGCGCTGCCGGGCCATAGCTTGACGCATACCGGGTTCCGACTGGCTACCGGCGCGGAGCAGTTGATCATCTGGGGCGATGTCGTCGTGTCTCCGCAACTACAGTTTGCCCATCCCAAGTGGAGCTCCACCTTCGACGCCGATCCTGCCCTCGCGGCAACGCCCCGCAAGCGCATGTTCGAAGAGGTCGCCGCCGATCGCATTCCGGTTTTAGGCATGCACCTTGCTTTCCCCGGCGCCGGCATGGTCGTCCCCAGGGGAGACGCCTACGAACTGATCGCCCTGTGATCAGCTCCAACCGAGTCGACCATCGGGCCGCCAGTGGCTGGTACACATAGCTTCGCTGTCGCGCTTTCCGCCACGAGTTGCGCGGCAAAATCGTGGTGGGCAACTGCTGCAGCGTTTCACGCACGGACCATCCAACGGTCATTGCCGCCGTCCATTCCGTAAACTCGGATCGAATGGAAGCGGCTCCAGGATCGGCCGCCACTGGCTGACAGCTGTCGGAGGCGAAAGCGAAGTTCCTAAGACCTCGTTGCTCAGCCTAGGCAGAACGGGCGGATCGAGGTGAACGCATCGTCAGGATGGAACCGAGACTGCGGCCAGGCAAGCTGCGGCTTATCGATAAAGTTGGCGATAACCCTTTTCTAGCCAGCGCCCGCGACCGTTCGTAAGGTCCAACCAATCAACATCTGCATTGGCCGGCTAAGGGGGCGCTCCGATGGACATCCGCTCGAGCGATTTCACGCGACCTGTACTTGAGCATCAAGGCACGACACCAGTGTGGTGGCTGGTGCCGCCGCGCGAGATGCGGGACGAGACGCTGGGCGGTCATCTCGAGCTGATCAGCGAGTTCGAGATCCGCGCCGGAGGCGAAGTCCACACCCACAGCCACCCGACCTTCGAGTTCTACTTCATGCTGTCCGGCCGGGCGCTGATGACCATCGAAGGCGAAACCGCCGAGATCGGCCCCGGCGATCTGGTGAAGATCCCACCGAACGCACGGCATTCGATCAAGCCGGCGCATGAGCACAACGGCATCCGGGCACTCGCCATGGCCTTCGGGATCAAGGATGCGCCGGTCATCGACTATTCGACCGACCCCGAAACCCACTGAGCGATTACAGACATGATGACCACCCTCTATGCGGGGCTTGCAGGGGACACCGATCCTGGCCGCTTCATGAGCTCCGGCTTGCTGCGGAGCCGCGATGGCGGCGCCTGGGAGCGATTTGAAAACGGCTTTCCCAACGTGCCGCAGACATTCGCGCTGCTCGCCGATCCCAGGCGTCCGGGCGAGGTGTTCGCCGCCACGCAGGACGGCATCTTCCGGAGCGCCGACCATGGCGGTTGCTGGACCCGGCTGGACGCCCCGAAGCCGGAGCTTGCCGTATGGTCGTTGACGCGGCATCCACATGAGCCGGACACACTTTTCGCCGGCTACGAGCCGACGGCGATCTACAAGTCGACCGACAACGGACACACCTGGCAGGACCTCAATGTGTCGGTCGGCTATCCCGCCATCACGGCCGACATGCCGCGCCGCATCACCCGTATCGCCGTCGACCCCAACGATACCGACAGGATCTACGCCAGCATCGAGATCGGCGGTCTGATCATGTCGGACGACGGCGGCCGCAGCTGGTGCCAAGCTCTCGACGGCCTATATGTCGTCGAGGAAGCCGTCGACCTGCATTCAGTGCTTGTCGATCGCCAGGGCAAAGTGTCGGTGACGACACGCGTCGGCGCCTTCCAGAGCAGCGACAATGGCCGCCGCTGGAGCAAGCTACCGGTACCGGCGCTTCGCGAAAAAGGTTCCTATTGCCGCGTCCTTGGCCAGGGCCCTCAGAACACAATCTATCTCGGCGCCGGCAACGACTTCGACGGCGACCTCGGCGGCTTCTTCCGCTCGACGGATGGCGGCGCGAGCTTCCATCGTCTCGATCTCGGCGCGCCATTGAAGAGCACTGTCTTTGCCATGGCAGTCGATCCGACTGAGYCGCGAAGGATCGCCTGCTCGGACAAGTTCGGCCACGTCTTCCTGAGCGACGATGCCGGCGAGAGCTGGCGCTCGAATCCTTTGCCCAGGGGCATCGGCCATGTCTTTTCCATCGCCATCGGTTGAGGGACGCATCATGCCAAATCCGTTCAAGCAACGCCTCCTTCGCGACGAGCCGGTCGTCGTCGTCAACCCCGATCACCCCTCGCCTGCCCTGACCGAATTTCTCGGGCGCCTCGGCGTTGACGGCGTATTCATCGACTGCGAGCACGGCACCGCTTCGATCCAGACCGTGCAGGACATGTGCCGCGCCGCCCGCGCGGCTGGACTGCAGTCTATTGTCCGGCCCGAAGCAAATCTCGACCATCTTCTGACCCGTTATCTCGACGCCGGCGCCGGAGGCCTGATCGTACCGCATGTCGACAATGCCGACAGCGCCCGCAGCATCGTTACCGCCGTGCGCCGGGCAAGGCCGCAGAATTTCGACGACACCGTGGTCGTGGCGATGATCGAATCGCTCGAGGCAGTCGAAAAGCTCGACGACATCGTCGCTGTCGAAGGCATCGACGTGTTCTTCATGGGCCCCAACGACCTCTCGCATTCGATGGGTCTTAACGGCCAGACGCACCATCCCGACGTCAAGCAGCTCGTACTCTCGTGCGCCGCGCGAATTCGCGCGGCCGGCAAAGTGCCAGGAACGCTGGTGACGCGCGACACGGTTGCCGCCTTTGTCACTGGCGGATGCCGGTTCCTCTACGAACACGCCAACAATTTCCTGATCACCGGGGCCAACGACTTCCGGCAAATAATGAAAGAGAACACACAATGACAATGATTGAACGGCTGCGGCAGGGCGAACGAATGTCCCAGATCGTGATCCATGGCGACACGGTCTATCTCGCCGGCCAGACCGCCACCGACCCGGTGCCTTCGGTCGCCGAGCAAACCAGGCAGATCCTCGACAAGATCGACACCTATCTCGCCGAAGCCGGCACCGACAAGTCGAAGATCCTGTCGGCCAACATCTGGCTCACCGACGTTGCCACCTTCGAAGAGATGAACGCCGTCTGGGACGCCTGGGTCGCCAAGGGCAACACGCCGGCACGCGCGACCGTCGGCTCGCCCCTGGCACGGCCGAAGAACCTGGTCGAAATCGCTGTCATCGCGGCGCTCTGAGCGCCACTCGAAACATCAACTGAAAGCCCGACCCAAACCGGCATGCGCTTGCTCGCCCCATCGAGCGGCAATGCCGGCCTGCGGTCAAAGAAAAGCGGAAGGACTGCCATGTCACGTCAATTGGGAGTGGGCCTCTACGGGGCCGGAAATATTGTCCACGACGGCCATGCGCCGGCCGTGGCGGCTGGTGCCTCTACCAGGCTCGCCGCCGTGTGCGACATCGATGAGGGGCGCGCCAGGGCGCTGGCCGATGCCTATGGCGGAGCCAACGTCTATACCAGCCTGGACAAGATGCTTGCCGACCCGTCCGTCGACATCGTCATCATGGCGACGCCCAACAACCTGCATCGCCGCGATTTCGAGGCCTGCGCCCGCGCTGGCAAGCATGTGCTGTGCGAGAAGCCCCTGGCCGTCACCTATCCCGACGCGCTCGCCATGACCAAGACCGCCGAGGAGCATAAGATCGTGCTCAAGACCGGCTTCAACCAGCGCTACCTCAACCAGATCCGCATGGCCAAGCTCGCGATCGACGCCGGCCTGATCGGCGAGGTGTTTTCGTTCCGTACCGTTTTCTCGGCCAAGTGGGACAACTGGGTCGACGGCAGCAACTTCCGTTGGGATCTCGAAAAGTCGGGCGGCGCCACCACCAATGACAACCTGATCCATCGCTTCGACATGCTCCGCTACCTGCTCGACGACGACTATGCCGAGGTCGTGGCCGATGTCAGTCATTGCGTCATACCGCCCGTCGTCGACGACAACGTCCACCTGATGGTGCGCACCAACAAGGGCGCGCGCGGCTCCTTCATCGCCGACCGCTATTCACCGGTGCTCGGCGATGCCACCGAGCTCTACGGCACCAAGGGCTCGCTGTCGTTCTGGACCAATGCCGGCTCGCCCTTCTTCGACGTGCCGCTCGCCATCAACACCACCGTGCCGATGAACGAGCTACCGGAGGCGATCCGCAAGGCCGTCTATCCGACCGCGCGCTCCAAGCAGAACCGCCACGCCTGGGACGGCTGGCTATCGATCTGGCCGCCACGCAACGAGTGGGACACCTATGCCGAGCAGCTTGCCGGCATGGCCGAGGAAATCCTTTCCGGCACCCCCGATGGCATCGGCGCCACTGGCCTGGACGGCGCCCGCGCCACCGAGCTGGTCCACGCTTCCTACAGCTCGCAGATCGCTCGCTCCTGGGTGTCGCTGCCGCTTGCCGACGATGCGCCATTCGCATTTCCCGACTTCGCGGCCCAGGCAGGCCGGTCATGATCACGGCCGGCTTCTACAGCACCTTCCTGCACCAGCTGCCCGTCACCGATCTGGCGGGCAAGCTGTCGCACGCCGAGTACAAGTCGGTCGAGCTCAATGGCGACCTGTGGAGCAACGGCTTCGTGCCGCATGTGACGCCGGCGCTCGACGCGGCCGGCCGGGCGGATGTCGCCAGCGCCATCGCTGATGCTGGCATGAGCATCTCGGCGCTCAGCGCCTGTCTGCACCTTGCCAAGGAAACGGCAGAGGAACGGCGCGCCGGCATCGACTATCTGAAGGGCTCCGTGGATCTGGCGCGCGACATCGGCGCGCCAGTGGTCTGGGTCTTCACCGGCCGCGCCTTCGGCGGCATCGACATAGCCACGGCGCGAAAGTACCTGGCGGCGGCTCTGGAAGAAGTTTGCGACCATGCCAGGGATCGCGGCGTCAAGTTCGGCATCGAAGGCTGCTCGATGCATATCGTCGCCAAAGCTGACGAGTATCTCGACTTGTTCCGGGCCATCCCCGGCTCCGACGTTCGCGTCGCTTTCGACCCGACTCACTTCCAGTTGCGTGGCGAGGACCCTGTCAGGGCGGCGGAATTGCTGTTCGGCCGCATCAGCAATTTCCACGTCAAGGATTCGGTCGGCCTCTATCCCGACTTCAAATGCGTGCCGCTCGGCACTGGCGAAGTCGACCTTAAGGCCGTTACCGACACCTTGCGTCGGCTCGGCTACGACGGTGCTGCGTCTGTCGAATATGAATCGCACCTGTTTGGCTGGGACATTCCGGCCGACGACGTCATCCGCGACAGCCGCACCTTCTTGCGCGGCCTAGGCATCTGAACGAAGGAGAAGCCGATGTCTCGTTCGCCAATCGGGCCGTTCAAGGAGTTCGACGACTACGACGCGCTCGGTTTGGCCGATCTCGTGCGCCGCCGCGAGGTGAGTTCGCGCGAGTTGGTCGAGACGTCGATCGCCCGTATCGAAGCGCTCGACGGCACGCTCAATGCGGTCGTCATCCGCTGCTTCGAGCAAGCGCTCGACTCGGCCGACACCACTTCGCCGGCCGGGCCGTTTGCCGGCGTACCTTATCTTGCCAAGGACCTGCATTCATCCTGGGCCGGCGTTCCCTCGACAAATAGCATTTCGTCCTTTGCCGGTTCAGTTTCCCAATCGGATTCGCTGATCACCCAGCGGACGAAGAACGCCGGCTTCATCCTGCTCGGCAAGACCAACGCGCCAGAATGGGGCTGGTCGCTGACCACCGAGTCGCCTATGCACGGTCCAGCGCGCAACCCTTGGGCGTTTGACCGGACACCAGGCGGTTCGAGCGGCGGCGCGGCGGTGGCGGTCGCGGCGGGATATCTGCCGTTGGCCGATGCGGGCGATGGCGCCGGTTCCACCCGCGTGCCGGCGGCGATCAACGGGCTAGTCGGCCTCAAGCCGTCGCGCGGCCGCATTTCGCCGGGACCGGAGGCCGCCGACTTCTGGTTCGGCGGCGGGCAATCGTCATGCGTGTCGAGGACAGTCCGGGACACTGCGGCCATGCTCGACGCATTGCAGGGCGGCTATCCTGGCGAGCCCTATTATATCAGGGAGCGCCCGTCGTTCCTCGACAGCACCGCCCCCGGCAGCCGGCGCTTGCGCATCGGATTCAGCCTGAACAACCCGCGCGGCGATGCCAACAGCGCTGTCGTCGACGAGGCCGTCTGCGATGCGGCGCGGCTCTGCGGCGCGCTCGGGCACGAGGTCGAGCCGTTCGATTTCGACTATGACTTCGAGGGCTTGTGGCGCGCCTACACCGGCATGATCCGGGTCCAGACGGCGGCTCAATTCGACGATCACGCCAGGGCGCGGGGCGTTCCCAACAAGCCTTCCGACATGTCGGCGACGATCTGGACGACGATCGAACGCGGTCGGGCGACGAGCGCCATTCAGCACAGCCGCGACATCGAGGCGATGCGCCGGCATTCCCGCCACATCGCCACGCTGACCTCGCGCTATGATGTCGTGCTTCTGCCTGTCCTGCCGCAGACTACCCGCCCGCTCGGCTACTACGATATGTCCAAGGACATCGACGCCTATGATGCCTCGGCCATGGGCGAGGACGCTGTCTACATGATGCCGTTCAACGCCTCAGGTCAGCCCGCTTTGTCGCTGCCGCTCGGCATGGACCGTTCCGGGTTGCCACTTGGCGTCCAACTGGTGGCGCCACCGGCCGGCGAAGCAACGCTGATGGAACTTGCGGCATCGCTTGAACGCGCACGGCCCTGGTACGACCGGCGCGCGCCGTTCCATGCTGCCAACGGGGCCAGCGGCAGGTTCTGAAAATCAGTGCCGGACGCCGTTCGCCATGTGATGGGCGAACGGCCGGTCGAAATGCGCCGCGCACAGTCTGCCCAGACCTTCGAGATCCTGATTGTCCAGTGCCTTGATCATCTCGTCGTGCTCGGCGAGTGCCGGCGCGACAAGATTGTCCGCCATCAGGCTGCCGGCATCGATGCTGCGCATGCCGGCATCGCAGTCGTGGATCGAGCGCGCGATGAATTCGTTGCCCGTCGCCTCCAGCAAAAGGTCATGGAAGGCGCGGTCCTGGACATAGGCCAGTTCGAGATCGCCCACGGCGATTGCCGAACGGTGGATCTGCCGCGCCTGTTCGAGCTTGCCCATCAGCACCGGAGATACCGGAAGACGGATGCGCTGCACCGCTGCGGCGATCAAAAGCTGGCGGACATCATGCAGCTTGACCAGATCGTCGGGCGACAGGTGACGAACCACCGCGCCGCGATAGGGCTCGAGCTTGACCAGGCCGGTGCGCGCCAGCTCCTGCAACACGGCGCGCGCGACATGGCGCTTGACGCCAAGCCCGTAGACCAGTTCGTCCTCCATGATGCGTTCCTTGGGCAAAATTCGGCCGAGCACGATGTCGCGCTCGATCTTCTTTGCGACATTGCCAACGATTTCCGACGAGCGCGTCGTGCCCGACTGGCGGGCCCGGGCCCCGAGAGGCTTGAGCAGATCCTCCAGCCGCCTCGCTGTATCAGCCAGATCGATCGCCGACGGGCGCCGGCGCATCCGCTCGGCCCGGTGCAGGCGTTCGACAGCGTTCTCGGATAGCGGCATGGCCGCATCGGCCACACGCTGCATCTCGTCCATGTCGCCGCTGCCATGCAGAATAACGTCGCAACCAGCCTCCAGAGTGGCGCTGACCTGCGCATCGAGCGGATGAGTGCGGCTGATATCGGAGACGTCGTCGCTCATAAGCACGCCGTCGAAGCGGATCATGCCGCGGATGATCTCGTCGATGACGGTGCGCGAGGCGGTGGCCGGCGCATCGCGGTCGATGGCACGGTAAATAACGTGTGCCGCCATGGCGCAAGGCATGTCTTGCAGCGAGCGGAACGGCACGAAGTCGGCCGACTGCATCTCGTCTAGCGAGGCATTAACCACCAGCAGCGCCTCGGATTTGTCCTGGCGAGCGCGGCCGTGACCGAGAATGTGCTTGATGACGGGCAGCACACCTCCAGCAAGCAGGCCCTCGCAGGTAGCGCGGCCGAGTATACTCGCCATCTCCGGCGTATCGCCCAGTGCCCGGTCGCCGATCACCAGATCGCCCTTGCCGATCGGCAGGTCGAGCACGGGTGCGATGTTGATATCGATGCCGAGATCAAACAGCTCCGCCGCGACCAGGCGTGCATTGAGCCGCACAGCATCGAGCGCGCGCTTGATGTCGGTGCGTGCGATCTGGGCAAACAGCGATGCCGGCGGCGGAGCACGCCAATGCGGCGGCGCCAGCCGTGCTACCCGGCCGCCCTCTTGATCGATCAGCACGCGCACGTCGGTGCGGCCGACGCTTTCGCGCAACTCGGCCACCAGCGTGCGCAGCTGCGCCGGGTCAGCGCAGTTGCGCTTGTGCAGGATGAAACCCCAAGGCTGGGCGGCACGGAAGAAGCTGCGTTCGGCGGCGTTCAGGCTGGTACCCGCGCAACCAAATACCACGGCCTTCGGCTGCGTTCGGTCAATTGTCAGCGGCATGGTCATCACACTCCTGGCGGATTGCACGAGACCGACTTGTCGCCGCCCGAACCATCAGCTTGGCAGAAAAGCTGCCGGCGCGGAAGAGCGAGCCGGTCGGCCGAAGCCTGATTGCAGGCCTGTCACGTATGCTCCTGGCGCTGGCGCCCGAACACCACTGTGACGACAATGGCCACCAGCACGATCCAGATTGTCGATATCACCGCAGCCTGCGGATCGACGCGGTCGCGCAGCCCAAGGAACATCACCTTGGTCAGTGTGGTGTTGGCACCGCCGCCGACGAACATGGAGACGATCACCTCGTCGAGCGACGTCAGGAAGGCGAGCAGTGCCGCCGACAAAAGCGAAAAGCGCATCTGCGGGATGACGACCGAAAACATCGACCGCCACCAGCCGGCGCCAAGGCTGCGGGCAGCCTTTTCCTGGGTGAAGTCGAAACGAGCGAAACCTGCCGACAGGATGACGTAGGCGGTCGGGATTGCGATCACAGTATGCCCCAGCCACAGGCCCGGGAACGAACCGACGAGATGCATCCTGGCGAGCACAAAGAACAGGCCAATGGCGACCAGGATGGGCGGCACAGTGGCCGGCATCAGCAGCACGCTGTAGAGTGGCAGCCTGGCCCAGCCGAGCGAACGGGTCGTGGCATAGGCGGCGGCGAAGGCGATCGGCACGGCGGCGGCAGCAGTAACCGTCGCCAGCAACAGGCTGGTCTTGGTCGCCGGCATCCACAGGTCGGACTGCCAGTACCGCTGCCACCAGCGCAGCGAAAATTCGGTCGGCGGGAACTGCAGCAGTTCGGACGCCGAAAACGACATCGGTACCACGATCAGCGACGGTGCGAGCAGGAAGACCGCCACCAGCGCGGTGAACAGGCCGATTGCCAGGCGCAGCGGCCATGAGACGTCGAAACCATCAAACATTGGCGGCACCTCCTAAAGCCCTAATGCTGCGCCGGAGCAGGAAGGTGACGAGGAACACCAGCCCGACCGACAGCAGCAGCAGCACGCCGAGCGCGCTCGCCGCTGGCCAGTCTGACAGCACCGAGACGTTCTGTTCGATGCGGGTCGAGATCATCGGTACGCGCCCACCGCCGAGAATGGCCGGGGTGACGTAAAAGCCCAAGCTGAGCACGAACACCAGCACCGCGCCGGCGAATATACCATTCGCAGCCAGTGGCAGGATCACCGCCCGCAAGGTCAAAAGCTTGCTGGCGCCGAGGCTGGCCGCAGCGCGGATGATGTTGTGGTCGATCTGCTTGATCGCGGCATAGACCGGCAGGATGAACAGCGGCAGCATCACATGCGTCATGCCGACAAGGGTGCCGAAGAAATTGTTGATCAGCGGCAAAGGCTCGGAGACCAGCCCGACGTCGATCAGGAAGCTGTTGACCAGGCCGTTGCGCTGCAGCAGCACCGACAGCGCATAGGTGCGCACCAGAAGTGCTGTCCAGAACGGCAGCATCACCACCAACAGCAAGATCGAGGCAAGCCGCTGGCCGACGCTGGCCATGACCAGCGCAAAGGGCGTGCCCAGCAAAGCACAGGTCAATACCGTCATGCCGCTGACCTGGAAGGTCGTCAGCATCGAGCGCGTATAGACGGGTGTGCTCAGGATTCTGAGATAGGTGTCGAGCGACACCGAGCCGTCCGGCCGCACAATCGATATCCAGAACATCGCGGCGAGCGGCACGACAATGGCGACGGTGACAAGCAAGGCGGCGGGCAAGGCCAAGCYGAAATAGCCGAGCTGCGCAAGCTTGCGGTCGCGCCGCAAGACGGCGGAATTGTCGAAAGCGCCGATCGAGGCCGGCATGGTCAAAGCGGGCGCGCTCATGCGTCGGTCACGGCGATGAGCGCGTCGCGGCGCACATGCAGCTTGAGCGGTGCGCCTTCGGACAATGCCGCCAGGTTGAAATTCGCCGCCTCGGCTGCGGCAATGCGCGCCGAGACGGCTCCGCCGTTCGCCAGAACGACGGAGATGAGCCAGCTGTCGCCCTGGAACACCGAACGTGTCAGCACACCGTTCAGCGACACCTGGTCGTGGCCGCTTGCATCAACGAGTGAGAACCCTTCAGCGCGGATCATTAGCTTCCAGTCCGCCCCGCTTGCCTTGCCTTTCGGCGCGGCGAAGCTCACGACGGCGTCGAGCTCAAGGATGTTGGCTTCGCCGAGGAATTCGGCAACGAAACGCGACGTCGGCCGGTGGTAGAGCGATGTCGGCGTGCCGAGCTGACGGATGACGCCGTCTCGCATGACCGCGATGCGGTCCGACATTGTCAACGCCTCGCGCTGGTCATGCGTGACATAGACGGTGGTCAAGCCGAGCCGGTCGTGCAGCTTCCTGATCTCGTATTGCATCTGCTCGCGCAAGTTCTTGTCGAGTGCCGAAAGCGGCTCGTCCATCAGCATCAGCCGAGGTTCGAACACCACTGCGCGGGCCAGCGCCACGCGCTGCTTTTGCCCTCCCGAGAGCGTTGCGGTGTCGCGCTCGGCCATGCTGGCGAGATCGACGATGTCGAGCGCCCTCCTTGCGCGTTCGGAGGCCTCTGCGCGGCCGATACCCCGGACGCGCAGAGGAAACATGACGTTGGCGGCAACGTTCATGTGCGGGAACAGCGCGTAGTTTTGGAACACCACTCCAATGTCGCGCTTATTGGCCGGCAAGCGGACGAGGTCGCGCCCATCGACCGCGATTCGACCGCGATCCGGCCTGACGAACCCGGCCAGCGCCATCAAAAGCGTGGTCTTGCCGGAGCCGGACGGCCCGAGAACGCTCAGGAACTCACCGCGCCCAACGTCGAGATCGACATCGTTGAGGGCGCGGAAAGATCCATAAGCTTTCGAAAGATTGCGGATTTCAATGAACGCAGCACTTGTCATGTCGTTCGAACCGAGCCGTTCCCTGCCGCGCTCAGCGCGACATCATTTCCTGAAAGCCGAGTTGGGCTTCGCCAACATGCTCCACCCACCATTCATTGCGCTGAGCGAGCTGGTGCGCAGCGTTTTCCGGATAGGTCGGCAGCTTCTTCGACACGTCGTCGGGGATGAGGCCGGTCTCATAGGCGCGCTTGTTGGCGGCGCCATACTTCACCCCGACCGAGAACTTGGCCTGGGCTTCCGGCTTGGACATCTCGTTGATCATCTTCATCGCTTCGGCGGCATGGGGTGCGCCGGCCGGAACGGCCCAGCAATCCATGCTCATAACGCCCTGATTGAAGGTATAGTCGATCGCCGCACCGTCCTTCTTGGCTGCCTCGAAACGGGCGTTCCAACCCACCGACATGTCAACTTCCTTGTCTTTCATCAGCTGCGCATGCTGGGCGCCCGAATTCCACCACACCGCGATATGCGGACGCAACTGCTCGATCTTGTCGAGCGCGCGCTGCATGCCGCCTTCGGACTGCAGCACCTCGTAGACCTTGTCCATCGGCACGCCATCGGCGAGCAAGGCAATTTCGAGCTGGGCCTCGGCATCGTTGCGCATGGCCCGGCGACCGGGGAATTTCTCGACGTCCCAGAAATCCGCCCAGGTCTGCGGCGCCTTGTCTTTGTAGGCGTCAGTGTTCCACGCCATCACCCAGGAGAAAATCAGCGCCGAGATGCAGTACTTCTGCGCCGTGCCCTCGATGAAGTCCTTCGAGTCGATGACGCTGTAGTCGAGCGGCATGAACAGACCCTCACGGCCGCCCTTTTCGGCCTGGAAAGCGTTTGTCTGGACGAGGTCAAAGGTCACGGCGTTGGCGGCAGCCTGCAATTTCACCGACGCATAGGCGTCGTTGATGGTTTCTTCGCGAACCGTGTCGCCCAGCGTCTTGGCGGCCGGTCCCCACAATGTCTCGCGGCCGACTTCCTGGATCACGCCGCCACCGACCGCAACCGTCACCTCAGCAGCCTGGGCAGCCGACGTGGCGATGCCGCACGCAGCGAACAGGGCATAGGCGGAAAGAGAGTTCCTCACATTTTTCAAGATCATGACAATTCCCCACGGGCTGAGCTTTTTCGTCCAGCAGTTTTTATTTCCCTGAACCACTCCGGAAGGCAAAATTTCCCGGCGATCAGTACCCTTTGTATTTCGCCAAGGGCAGGGTCAGGACTACCGTAGGCCATGCCGGGCAGGTATCTGCGATTTATCGACAGGCTTATCAATAATTTTCCGCTCGCTATCGAGCGGGCTTGCGAGGCGCGTTTCTCACCCGAAATTCAGCCGGCTTGGCCCGCGCAATAAATTTCGCGAACTCGCCACGCCAGTTGGATGGAGTCTTCGCACTATGCCTCATCAGTTGCTGTTGTCTGCGACCCCGGCCCGCTCGACAACCAAATTCGCCCTGCATTAAATACGCTGACCAGCGGCATCAAGTAGGTGCGAAAATCAGCGATCACAATCGCGAAAACTTCTGGTGCGGCTGCTATCCGGTCGTAGCCCGACGAGACGCGCCATTGAGCGGCCCATGCCGCGAACTTCATCGGTCTGGCCAACCGGTATGTCGGTTGGAAGGGTCGTTTTACGTCGTTCGAAAGCCCGCTAGACAGCCTCAACAAGACGGGGCTGACGGGGGCTGTCCGCGGAAGCGAGAAATGAACGGTGCCGCTCCCGACGTCTGCATTTCCCATTCATTGTTCAGTCGCGACACTCACCGCTCCTTCATCGCCTGGGACGACACTTCAGCCACGTGAGTGAATGGATATGGCTGCTTGCGCGTTATGAAAACCTCTCGGACCGCGACCTTTCAGGTGACAAGCGCAAGCTGTTTGCTGACGCCTGCTTGGCAAGACCGGCAGTTGGCCGTTCCTGATAGACGAATCCATCCAACGGGGACTGTTGTCCAATCATTGTTGATTGTGGCCACAAGTTGAATTCCTCAAGGCCATCTCACGGATCGCGAGACCGCCGAACAAGTCGCCAACGCGCTGTTCGAAAGCTACCCGGCAGAAACGCCCATCGGCACATGGAGGGATTGCTTCGACCTCGAAGGCCGTTCCATAGCGCGGACAATTCCCCCCTGCAGCTCGCTTTTTCATCTGTGGACAGCGGTCGCCGAGTTTCTGCATTGCAATGCAATGCAATGCCTCGTCTTGGCTGTTCTGCTGCGCGGGCTTGACTGCCGACCGGCCAGGCTGACGTAGCATAGTCGGCGCAGGATGAAGGCAATGGTTTCCGCCACCTGGTAGCGGCTTTGGATCATTTTCAAGCCTTGGCCTGCGATGAGCACACGCGCAGGCCAAAACCGGCAATTTGCTCAGTCCAGCTCCTGAACGCCGCCGCCACTGACGGTCAGGATCTGACCGCTGATCCAGGCGGATGCCGGCGAACACAGGAAAAGGGCAGCATTGGCGATATCCTGCGGCTCGCCGAGACGACCAAGCGGGGTGTGCTTCAGCATAGCCTTTTCGACGTCCGGCGTCAGAACGCTGAGCAAGGCGTCGGTCTTGACGGCGCCTGGGGCTATCGCGTTGACCCGGATGTTTCGGGGCCCGAGGTCGAAGGCCATGTTGCGCGTGAGGTGGTTCACCGCAGCCTTCGACGAACCATAGGACGTCATGCGAACGTTCTTGTTTTCACCGGCCATGGAGCTGATGTTGAGGATTGCACCACCCCCGGCCGCGACCATGGACGTAGAGCAAATCTGGCTGAGCCGAAAAATAGAAGACACGTTGAGCTTGTAGGCCCAGACGAAATCATCCATCGGCATGTCGAAGGGCTTGGGCCCGCCGCCACCGGCATTGTTGACAAGGACGGTTACCTTGCCGAACCGCTTGAGGGTTGCATCCACCAGGGCGACAAGGTCGTCTTCCTTGGTCACGTCGCAGGCGAGGCCGTTTGCCTGCCCGCCCGATGCGCTGATTTCGTCTGCTACGGCCTGCGCAGCGTCTGATCGGAGATCGCTTGCTGCAACGCTGGCGCCGGCGCGCGCGAAAGCCATGGCAATAGCCCGGCCGATTCCAGCCCCTGCCCCTGTGACGATGGCGACCTGACCAGACAGAGTGAAAGGTGCTTCCATTGTGCTCTCCATTCTTCGAAAAAACGAAGCTGCTTTCGCAGAGCCGCAACCCGACGATGACGGCGATGTACTCTAGCATGATGCCGACAACGCCATAGGCAACCAGAGACCGTCAGCACGACCAAACCGTAGGCGAAACTCGAAAACGTCGCCCATGATGCCGGTCCCGGGCCATCTTGTTGACGCCGCCGGAGCCTTCCTTGCATAACGCCGTGACGATGCCGAGCAACCGCGCGGCAACGAGATTGGCGATCAGGACATCGAGCGGAAATCCGTCGGCCAAGCGCGCGCAATCGGCATGTCAAATTCGCGCAACATCGTGCCAAATGCACGTCCCAACGAACACCAGCAGGACCAGATCGGCCACCCAACCGGCCTGCTGCAGTGGGCACAGTCCTGGCGAGAGGCGCGACTAAGCTGGAACGTACGTCAACCTAATCACRTCCTCGCCAACGTGATCGGTGGAAACAAGGCGGAGCGGCGGTCGCGGGCCGGCGAAGAATGGCTTGCCGCGACCAAGCACAACGGGGTGGAAGTAGAGCCGATACTCGTCAATAAGACCAAGGTCGGTCAGGCTTTGCGCCAGGTCTGGTCCGGAAATAGCTATCTCCCCGACGAGCTGAGCCCTCAGGCCACGTATCACCGCCTCGATGTCATTCTCGACAAGTGTGGCGTTGGGGCCAACTGACTTCGACGAGCGTGACACGACCCACTTCGGTTGCCGCCGCCACGCCACCGCGAACTCGCGTTGCTCCACAGTCCACTCGGGCCGGTCTTCGTCCCAGTAACGCATGATCTCGTACATGCGGCGACCGTACACACTGCCCGTCAGGTCGCTCACATGCTCTATCCAGTGTCGAAAGAGTTCGGGGCCTGTCGACATTTCCTGGTAGTCGACATAGCCGTCCAGGGACTGGTTCATTCCAAAGACGAGCTTCGCCATGCCGCAAGATCTCCACCGCAAGGTATTCAGAATAGCTTGAGGCGACATTACGCGAAAGTGAGGTTGGGCATGAACTGCGCGCCGCTTGGTCGGAGTGACGAAAAACCAAAGGACCGCTAACCACACCACTCTCGTGCGACATTGGAATTTCTGCTTCCGGGCCATCCACGCCTGGCATCCACTTGGGGTGCGCATCGGTCTGCAAGGCGGAGCGCAAGCCACTTTCCGACAAGCGGGGTCACGGGCTCCTCGGAAGTGACGGCCCAGATTATGCTCCGAGCCCTGGTGGCTTCAGATAGGTCATGATCAGTTCGATGACGTGTTGCCTTCGCTCGGCCAGCAAGTCCGGCGCGGCAAGATCGAGCCCGAAGGTGACCGACAGCGTATAGCGGCTTGAGATGTGAATGAAGCTCAGGGCGACGATTGAAATATAGAGTTGGGTCGGATCGACATTCGGGCGGAAGATGCCAGCGTTTTCCCCTTTTGTCAGAAGCGCCCTGATCGAGTCGATGAGCGGTCGCGACGAACGTGGGATGCTTTCGATCTCTTGGATGAATGCGCCTTTGAGCAGGTTCTCAGCACCAACCATGCTGATGAATTCGGGGTTCGCTGCCATGTAATCGTAGGTAAAGGCTGTCAGCGCCCGAATCCCGTCCGCCGGCTCCCGGTCGGCAATGTTGAGCTTGGCCTCGCTTGCACGCAGCTTGGCATAGACGTGCTCGATCGCAGTTCTGTACAGCAGCTCCTTGCTCTGGAAGTAGTGATAGAGCATCCGAATGTTACACTGGGCGCGTTCGACAATGCGTGCCGTGCTGGCGCCGCTCAGGCCGTATTCGCAGAATTCCTCCAGCCCAGCTTCCAGGATCGATGCGCGCGTTGCCACCGCATTGCGCGACTTTGGACGATTGGCACCCTCGTCACCCCTCGTGGTCTCGTTCATTCACAAACTTCCTTGCAACCGGGCATGACGCAATTCCTAGAGCAATTTCTACAGCATCCGCTGAAGAGGACAATTGACTCCCCATTTAGTAAGTAATAGCATACTTACATAATTTGAGGAACCCACCTTCGGCTGGCGACGGTGGTTGAAATGCAGCGAGGCTCATCGTGCCCAAGGAGGGAGCGAGCCGGCAGCGAAACGGGGGAGAGAACATGCTCAAGGCAATCAAGAGGATTCTTGCGATCGGCTGTGCCGCGTCGCTCGGTGCGGCTGTCGCGGCAGGCCCGGCAAGGGCGCTGGAGCCGGGGCAGATATCAGTCGCCATTACCGAGGCGATCTCCGGCTACAATCCTTATGCGGATTCCATCGTGCTCGTTGGATCAATCTGGTGCCAGGTCTATGGCTGCATCATGCGCTGGGACTTTGAAGCCGGTAAGTTTGTGCCGTTCCTGGCTGAAAGCGTCACCGTCGAGGACGATCTCCACTGGATCATTACCCTGCGCTCGGACTGGAAGCGCCACAACGGCGATCCGGTGGTGTCCGCGGATATCCTTCATTCGATCGAGCGCTCGCGCAACGACCCGCAGAGCATGTCGCAAGCCTCCGTCCAGTATATCGCATCGGCGGAGGCGCTTGACGACCGCCGGATCAGGATCACCACCACCCAGCCGATGGCAACGCTTCCGAGCTATCTCGCGACGCTCAAGATCACCTCGAAGAAGATCTTCGACGAGCACGGCGCCCAGGAAGCCGACCGCAAGTATCCGATTGGCGCAGGTCCCTACCGCCTGGCCGACATCGGTGTCGGCAGCCATATCGTCATCGAGCGGGTCGACGACCATCCACTCATCAGCCAAACCAACCCCAAGCGCATTATCTACCGCATGATGGCGGAGCCCGAGCAGCGCGTCACCGCGCTCGCCAACGGCGAAATCCAGATCGCGCAAGGCATTCCGCCCCAGTTGGTCAGCCGCGTCGAGCAGATGTCCAATGCCGGTGCCGAATTCGTCGACTCAGCCGAGATGATGTTCATTGCGATGAGCCCGAAAACCGCACCATGGGATAATCCGAAAGTGCGCAAGGCGGTGTGCCATGCCATCAATCGCGAGGGCATCGCCCGGGCGATACTCGGCAATCGGGCGACCCTCCTGGACGGCCCGGTCGGCAAGGGCCAATTGGGCTACGATCCGAACTACGTCACTCCGATTGACTACAATCCGGAAAAGGCAAGGCAGCTTCTCGTCGAGGCCGGCGCTGTCGGCGTCGAGGTTGATCTGTTCACCCCGGTCGGACGCTACATCGCCGACCGCCAGATCACCGAAGCGATCATTCCCATGCTGGAAGAAGTCGGCTTCAAACCGCGCCTGCAATCGCCGGAATGGGCCACCTTGTGGACGAATGTGCAGCGCGGCGACACGCCTTTCTACTATATGGGTCGCGGACAGATGCTCGATCCATCGCCAGCTCTAGCCCAGTATTTCGAAACCGGCGCCTCGCCGCGCCTGCAATACTCCAACCCTGAAGTCGATGCGCTTCTCCAGGCTGAGCGTCGGGAATTCGACCCTGAAAAGCGGGTCGCCATGCTCACCAAGGCGATGGCCGCCATCACCGACGATGCACCAGCCTGCTTCCTGTGGCTGCACCAGTTGGCCTGGGGCGTTGCCAAGGGCGTGGAGTTCAAGCCGAGCAAGGCTGACCGCGTCAACGGCTGGGAAATCCACCTCCGCTAAAGCGCCGATCGCCAGTCGCAACGGGGCGGGCAACCTTGCCCCACCCCGTTATCCTTCTCCTCGCGAGCCGCAGGTCGTTCCATGTTAGGCTACACGCTGAAGCGCGTGGCAGGCACCATTCCGGTCCTGCTCATGGTTTCGCTTCTCATCTTCTCGCTGATCCATGTCGCTCCGGGCGACCCTGTCGATATGCTCGTCGACGATGAGGCGACCGAACAGGTCCGCGAGGCCATCCGCGCCGCGTGGGGGCTCGATCAGCCGGTCTACATCCAGTATCTGACGTTTCTCAAAAACGCGGTGATGGGCGATTTTGGTGAATCGTTCCGCTACCGCGAGCCGGTCATGGACCTGGTTCTCGAGCGCCTGCCGGCAAGCCTTGAGCTTGCGGTCTACTCGACCCTGCTTGCCGTCATCGTCGGCCTGCCACTTGGCGTTTGGGCCGCGAGCCGCCCGAACTCGTTCATCGACACTGTCGGGTCGGTCGGCGGCTTTTTCGGCATCTCGCTGCCAAATTTCTGGCTCGGCATCCTGCTCATTTTGCTGTTCGCCGGCATCTTCAACCTGCTCCCGTCTGGTGGCCGGGCAACATGGGGCATGGGAGTCGACCCGGTCACCGGTTTCCTCACCATAGATGCCATGATCGCCGGGCGCTGGGATGCTCTGTGGGACGCCATGCGCCATCTGACGTTGCCGATCATCGTGCTCGGCACCAACATGACCGGCATCATCATGCAGATCACCCGTGCCTCGGTCATGGAAAACCTGCAGGAAGACTACGTCATGACGGCACGTGCCAAGGGCATGTCCGGCCGCGTCGTATTGTGGCGCCATGCCTTCCGCAATGCGCTCATTTCGGTCATCACCATCATCGGCCTGGAGTTCGGCACGCTGATCAGTGGCGCCATCATCGTCGAGACGGTCTTTTCCTGGCCAGGCATCGGCTACCTGCTTCTACAGGGCATTTCCTTCCGCGACTTTCCGCTGATCACCGGGCTGGTGCTCGTTTACACCTCGCTGTTCGTGCTCATCAATCTTCTCATCGACATGATCTACACGGTCGTCGATCCCCGTATCCGGCTGAGGTGACAAGCATGGCCCTCTCACCGAAAGCTCGTCAGTTGTCGAAGGCCATGAAGACCCCGAAAGCGGCCTTTGCCTTGACGGTGATCGTCCTCCTGCTGCTGGCAAGCGTTTTTGCGCCATTGCTTGCACCGTTCGATCCCAATCGTCAGGACTTGATGCTTGCGATGACGCCGCCGCAATTGACCGGCCCCCATTTCTTGGGCACCGACCATGTCGGTCGCGATCTGCTTAGCCGCATCGTTTATGGCTCCCGCGTTTCGCTGATGATCGCGATTGCGGTCGTTGCCTTCTCCGGTGTCGTCGGCGTGACGCTTGGGGTCGTCTCCGGCTACTATGGCGGCCGCATCGACTCCGCCATCCAGAAATTCCTGGAAGTGGTCTGGGCGTTTCCCCCGCTTTTGCTTGCGATTTCGATCGTCGCCTTCCTCGGCCAGAGCCTCGGCATCCTGATCATTGCGCTCGCCTCGCAGCGCTGGATTCCCTATTGCCGCCTTGCCCGGGCGGAGGCTCTGACACTTCGAGAACGCGAGTTCGTCGTCGCAGCGCGTTCACTGGGCGCAAGCGACGCCAGGATCCTGCGCACGCATATCCTGCCCAACCTCATCCAATCGGCGCTGATCGTCGGCACCTTCGCCATGGCAACCGCGATCATCGCCGAGTCGAGCCTTAGCTTCCTCGGGCTTGGCGTGCCTCCTTCGACCCCGACATGGGGCGGCATGCTGGCCGATGCCCGCGCCTACATAAGCACATCATGGTGGATGGCGCTGTTTCCCGGCCTCTGCATCTTCTGCACAGTGCTTGCCATCAATCTGCTCGGCGATGTCTTGCGCACCCACCTAGATCCTCGTCTACGCACCAAGTGACGGGCCCTCAATCAACAAAAGAAGGATAGACCGCTGTGATCGAACGTTTCGAAACCGCGAAGACCGACGGCGCCGTCAAGAGCATGTGCGTCACCCACAATGACATGATCTTCCTCTCTGGTGTCCACGCCACCGACACTAGTGGCGACATCAAGGAACAGGCCCGCGAGGTGCTGGGCACAATCGACCGTCTGTTGGCCTCCGCCGGCTCTGACCACAAGTCGATTTTCGTGGTCCATGTCTGGCTAAAGGACATGCGTTATTTCGGTGCGATGAATTCCGTGTGGAACGAGTGGGCCGATCCGGCCAATCCGCCAGCACGCACCTGCGTCAGCGGCGAGCTCTATCGTTCCGATTGCCTGGTCGAGGCCGTCGTCATCGCCTACCGGGMTTGAACGACGCGCACAGATAGGGAGACAGATATGGAACTGAGAGAAATCGGTCGCGTGCATGGGCCGGGGCGCCCCACGATCTGCCTCGGCAAGGCCTCCAACACGCTGGCATCGGTCTGCCTGACCGCACCGGACAAGAGCGGTGACGTCAAGGAACAGTCGCTGCAGATCCTCAACATCATCGATCAGCACTTCAAGGACGTCGGATCATCGCGCAAGCAGATCCTGATGGTTCAGGTGTGGCTGTTCGACATCGCCGAGTATGATGCCTTCTGCGAAGTCTGGAACGACTGGATCGATCCCGAAGGCGTTCCGGCACTGTCGGTTGTCACCGGTCATGCGGCACGGCGCGATTGTGCCGTCGAGATCCGCGCCTACGCGGCGTGCTGACAACGGTTTGATCCCTGCGGCTCCTGGAGATGAACGTGACTGAAGAACTGCTCAAGATTACCGATCTCGCCGTACATTTCGACGGAGCCGCGGAACAGGATCTCGCCGTCAAAGGAATAGACCTCGCCATTAGACGTGGCGAGGTGGTGGCGCTTGTCGGTGAATCGGGATCGGGCAAGTCCGTCACTGCCAAATCGGTGATGCGCCTCGTACACTTCATGGGCGGCCGTATCGTCCGCGGCAGCGCGACCCTGCGCGACAAGGTCGGTGCCACCGTCGACTTGTTTGGCCTCGACGAAACCCAGGCGCAGAAGATCCGGGGCGACAGGCTGGCCATGATCTTCCAGGAGCCGATGACCTCGCTCAATCCAGTGCTGACCATTGGCGCGCAGCTGTCCGAGGTGGTCATCCGGCACCGCAAGGTCGGCCGGGCAGAGGCCGATCGTATTTCGCTGGAGGCTCTGCAGCAGGTGCGGATACCTGAGCCCGAGCGGCGGCTGAAGCAATATCCGCACGAGCTTTCCGGCGGCATGCGTCAGCGCGTCATGATTGCCATGGCGATACTTTGCAAACCCGACCTTTTGATCGCCGACGAGCCGACGACGGCCCTCGATGTCACGGTTCAGGCGGAGATCCTCGCGCTCTTGAAGGTCATCCAGCGGGAAACCGGCATGGCGATCTTGCTCATCACCCACGACATGGGCATCGTCGCCGAAGTCGCCGACAAGGTTGTCGTCATGCTGCGCGGCGAAGTGGTCGAACAGGGCGATGTCCATTCGATCTTCAACGCCCCGCAACATGAATATACCCGCCGGCTGCTCGATGCCGCCCCCAAGCTGGGCGACATGCGCAATGACGCGGCTGAAGGCGAGTCCCCAACAGATGCTGTCGATACGCAGGATGAAGCCGATGTCGTCCTCAGCGTCCGCAATCTGGTGACGCGATTCGCCGTTCGCCAGGGCATTTTCCAACGCGTGGTTGCCAACGTTCATGCAGTCGAGAACGTCTCGTTCGACCTGCGGGCCAAGGAAACCTTGTCTCTGGTCGGTGAAAGCGGTTGCGGCAAGTCAACCGCAGGCAAGACCATCATGCGCCTGATCAATGCCAACTCGGGGGACATCCTGCTTCAGGGGCGCAAGCTGAATGACATTGGCTCTTCCGACATGCGCGAGACGCGCAAGAGCATCCAGATGGTGTTCCAAGACCCTTATGCGTCGCTCAATCCACGCATGAACGTCGAACAGATCGTCGCCGAGCCGCTTCTGATCCACAATATGGGCTCACCGGCTGCTATCCGCGCCCGGGTGATGAGCCTGCTCGACAGGGTTGGCCTGACCCAGGAACAGGCCGCCCGCTACCCGCATCAGTTTTCCGGCGGCCAGCGCCAGCGCATCTGCATCGCGCGTGCCTTGGCACTGAATCCCAAGGTGATCATCGCCGACGAGCCGGTTTCAGCCCTCGATGTKTCGATCCAGGCGCAGATCCTAGACCTTCTTGCCGAGATCCAGGAGGAGTTTGCGATTTCCATCCTCTTCATCTCCCACGACATGGCCGTGGTGGAAAAGGTAAGCGACCGTATAGCGGTGATGTATCTGGGCGAGATCATCGAGATCGGACCGCGCGATGCCGTGCTGCAATCGCCCGCGCATCCTTATACCCGCCGCCTGCTCGATGCCGTGCCGATCGTCCACCCCGACCGGCGCCGTGAGCGTACGCTGGCAGCCCGCGAACTCAAAAGCCCGATCCGGCCCGTCGACTATCGCCACGAGGCAATTCCGATGAAGACAATTAGTCGCGACCACTTCGCCCGGCTGGAGTAGTCTGGGCACGCCGCATAAGGCATGGCCGCGAACGCTCCATTCGTTTGGCACCTATCAAGCCGCGGGGCCAAACGCCACGGGTGGGAGTCCCCGTGGCGCTTTTCTTGGGGGAGGCTCAGGGCCGAGCCAACTAGCGCGACTTCAGCACGTCAGTCACACGGTCTCCTTCGCCGTTCAACATGATCGTTACCTTCTCGCCTGCCTGGAGTGGGGGCAAGGCAACGTCGCGCGGCACCGTGTAGCTTCTGCCGTTCTCGAGAGTGATGACACGTACATCGTGGTTGTATTTGGCAATAACGCCGTCGCGGGAGGATGCGAGTGCCGCGCCTGCAAGAAGAATGAGAGGTGCGACAATGAGGAGGATCTTCTTCATTTTAGGTGTGCCTTCTATTTTTGATCAATGGAGGGGCGCTACCCGGCATCGCTGATGCCGGGATTGTCCACGCCAATGTTTTTCGCAAGGATCTGACTTCGGTCTGATGACCGGTGATGTGGGCCTGCAGACTGGCCGCAAGCCGTATTCGATTATCAGCCGAGCATGCCGTTTCCTTCCTGGTTGGCGGCTTTTGGAGCCGTTGTTACAAGCTGCCCTTTCCAGTTACTGGAAAGTCAAGCGTGCTGATGCAAAGCTGTCGCTGATGGCTTTCCTGGCAGAACTCTCTCGGAAATTCAGCAATAGTCACCCTCAATACATGGGCATCTGGCCATCGCTCGTGAGGGTGCGAGAGCTATCGATTCGTTGCCGATCAGAGGTTTTCTGCGACGACGCATGCAGCTTGGCGCCAAAAGACCGTCGATCTTCCAGTCACTGGAAACACCACCATCGCTGAAGATCATCAAGCGGTGTCGTCGGAGACGTCGCGCAATGTATAGCGCGCACTGAATGCGTCCCAGACCCAGCAATCGGCTGGCTGCGTTTCGGCTTGAGTGCCAATCGCCAATCCTTCCCTTCATCCGCGCCTTTCTCCGCCAAAGCCAAAATGCTTGGGGCCGCGCCTAGGCGGTTGATCTGTCCCCAAACTTGCTATAATCACGATGATGGTTTGATCAAATGAGCGTATGAACTTGAGGTGCCCGATGACAAGAAAAGCGATCTACTCCGGTTCTCCCTTCGAGGAACTCGCGGGCTATTCCCGCGCTCTCGTCGACGGGGACTGGATCTTCGTTTCGGGCACGGCCGGTCATGACCCTTCCATCGGAGGCTTTGCGCACGAAGCGGAAGCCCAGGCGCGGCGCTCACTCGACATCATCGCTGCGGCATTGGACGAAGCTGGGTCCGGCTTGCGCGATATCGTTTCGGTGCGCGTCTATCTCGCCAGCCGCGACGACGTCATGGCCGTCTCGCGTGTGCTCGGCGAGACCTTCGCCGATCCGCGCCCGACCAACACGACCATCATCTGCGGTTTCCCCGTCGAAGAGATCAAGGTCGAGATCGAAGTGATCGCGCGCCGCCAAGTCGGTGCTGCGGCAAATGTCAGTCAGGTGGAACAATGAAGCGGGTCGCGCGGCGTATCTCGGAGACGCCACAAAAATCATTCGGCATGTATCAGAAGGCGGCGGCGCTCGCCGGTAGCGGGCGCGACCTCATCCATCTGGAACTTGGGCGACCATCCGCCGACACGCCCGACCATATCAAGCAGGCGACGATCGCGGCACTTCAGGCCGGCGATGTCCACTACAGCGACCTCAAGGGAACCGCGAGCTTCCGCGCGGCACTGGCTGAAAAGCTGCGCAACCAGAACGGAATGGATGTATCGGCTGCGGATATCCTGGTCACCAACGGCCTGACGCATGCCTCGTTTGCAGCTTTCCTGGCACTGCTCGATCCGGGCGACGAGGCGATCCTGCTCGACCCTTTCTACCCCCAGCATATCGGAAAGATCGAACTGGCCGGGGCCAAGCCGGTTTTCGTACAGCTTGATGCCGCCGATGCTTACACGCTCAAGCCTGAGCACATCGAGGGCAGCATCACCGAGCGCACTCGGATGATCGTGCTGGTAAACCCAGTCAATCCGACCGGGCGCGTCTATTCACGCGCAGAACTTGAAGGTCTTGCCGAGCTGGCGATCAGGCGCGACCTGCTCGTCATCTCCGACGAGGTCTATGAAGACATGGTCTATGACGGCCATGCGCATACAAGCATCGCCGCGCTGCCCGGTATGGCCGAGCGCACCATCACAGCTTTTGCATTCACCAAATCCTTTGCCATGGATGGATGGCGCCTTGGCTACATGGTGGCACCCGCCTGGGCCATGCCCGGGCTGCTCAAGATCACCGCCAACGACGCCACTCACGTCAACACATTTATCCAGGCCGGTGGTCGTGCTGCGATCACCGGTCCTTCGGAAGTCCTTGCCGAACTGGTCGACCAAGACCGCCAGAAACGCGATCTTGTCGTCCGCCGCCTCAACCAGATGCCAGGCGTGAAATGCCCATTGCCGCAAGGCGCGATCTACGCATTTCCTGATATCTCCGCCTTCGGGATTCCCTCACAGGCGCTTGCGGAAAGGATCCTCGACGAGGCAGATGTGGTCGTCGAGGCTGGCAGCTTCTACGGTCAATCAGGCGAAGGCCATCTTCGCGTCTGTTTCGGTTCCGAGAGCCTGGAACGGCTGGACGAAGGCATGGACCGGCTGTCTAGGTTCTTCAACAATCTGTGGGATGGGCGCGACACCGCGGCAAGCACCGAGCCCTTGCGAGGCGGTGCATGACGCAAGGCGGCGATGTCATCCTTCAGACCCGAGGCCTTGGCAGGAGCTTTGGTGCTCTCAAGGCCGTCGACAATGTCGACATATCAGTCAGGGCAGGCCAGATCACTGGCCTGATCGGTCCCAACGGAGCGGGCAAGAGCACGTTGTTTGGCCTCATTGCCGGCGAAGTCCAGCCAAGCGCTGGCGAAGTGATCTTCGCCGGTCAGCGTATATCGGGTCTCAGGCCAGATAAGATATTCCGCAGTGGCCTCGCGCGAACCTTTCAGATCCCTCGGCCCTTTCCTGAGATGTCGGTGCTCGAAAACGTCATGCTGTCGGCGACTGACCAGTTGGGCGAGAATTTCTGGAACAATTGGTTCCGTGGTGGACTGGTCGGCGCTGAAGAGCGCCGCGCCCGCGAGCGGGCTATGGAGGTGCTTACCTTCACCGGCCTTGCCGACAAGGCGCGCGACCTCGCCGGCGTGCTCTCGGGTGGCCAGCAGAAACTACTCGAGCTTGCTCGTGTCATGATGGTCGATCCGCCGCTGATCCTGCTCGACGAGCCGACAGCGGGCGTCAATCCTACCCTTATCGAAACCCTCATCGACAAGATCGTGGCGCTCAACGAGCGCGGTGTCGCCTTCCTCATTGTCGAGCACAACATGGACATGGTGATGCGCATCTGCCGCCATATCGTGGTGATGGCTCAGGGCAAGGTGATCTTCGAAGGCGATCCCGCCGGCGTGATGAAAGAGCAGCGCGTCGTCGATGCCTATCTCGGCGACGTGACAGTGGGAGAACTGGCATGAACACGCCCGTCTGCGAGGCGCGCAATCTACGCGCCAGCTACATCCCAGGCATGCCGATCGTCTTCGACATTTCGGTCACCATCGATGCCGGTGAACTTGTCACGCTCATCGGCCCTAACGGTGCTGGCAAGTCGACTTTTCTCAAAGCGCTTGCYGGTCTGCTTCTGGTCGAGGGCGGAGAGGTCAAGCTCGGCGGCAAGCGTATCTCCGGTCTGCCAACGCACGAGATCATCGCCGCCGGCATCGGTTTTGTGCCACAGACCAGCAACGTGTTCTCCTCCCTGTCGATCGAGGACAATCTGATCAGCGGCGGCCACACCTTGCCACGTTCCGTGCTGAAGGAGCGCGTGCAGCGCGCCTTTGAACATTTCCCTGCACTTGCCGATCGCCGCCGCGCCGCAGCCAATGTGCTGTCGGGCGGCCAGCGCCAGATGCTTGCAGTGGCGCGCGCGCTGATGACCGACCCGCGCGTTATCATGCTTGACGAGCCGACAGCGGGTCTCGCCCCAAAGATCGTTCATGAGGTTCTCGAGGATCTGCGTCGTCTCGCCAAGAGCGGAGTTGCGGTGCTGATGGTCGAGCAGAACGCAAAGGCAGCACTTCGGGTTTCCGACCGCGCCTATGTCCTAGTCGAGGGTCGCAACCATATGACGGGGACGGCGTCCGACCTGCTCGACAACGACGCAATTGCCGAGGCATTCCTGGGCTTCCGGAGGAAATCATGATCGGACAAGCCATCGCCGACGGTCTGTTGACCGGCGGCATCCTCGCGCTCGGGGCGATCGGCTATTCGCTGTGCTCGCATATGCTGAAATTCGCCAATTTCGCCCATGCCGAAATGCTGACCTGGGGAGCCTATCTCGCATTTGCGGTTGTGGCGTTCCTGCCAGCCAGCCAGGCTATCGGCCCCTTCTCTTTCGGGTGGCCGCTGATCGTTGCCATCGTTGTTTCCTGCATCGGCACTGGCCTGATTGCCGTTGCCGCTGACACCTTGGTTTTCTCCAAGCTCAGGAAGCGCCGCGCCGGCAGCCTGACGCTGGTCTTCGCCAGCTTCGGCATCGCGCTGATCCTGCGCAATCTCGTGCTGTTTGCCTGGGGCGCCGACGCCCATTACTTCAGCCAGGAACTGCAGATCTCGCTAGAGGTCCTGCCCAATGTGCGCCTTATGCCCGACCAGGTACTTGTTTTGGTGCTGACCATGGTGCTGGTGGTGGCGCTGCACCTGTTCCTGAAGTTCAGCCGTGTCGGTGTCGCCATGCGCTCGATGGCCGAGAATCCGGCCCTGTCGCAGGTCTGCGGCATCGACATCGCCAAGGTGGTGCGCTGGACCTGGATGCTGAGCGGTGCACTTGCGGCCATCGCGGGTGTCTTTGCCGGGCTCACTGTGCAGATTCGCCCCGAGATGGGCTTCAACATGCTGCTGGCGCTGTTCACGGCGGCGATCCTCGGCGGCACCGGGAGCCTGTTTGGCGCGGTTGCCGGCGGCTTGATCGTTGGTCTCGCGGAAAGCCTGTCGGCGCTGGTCATCCCTACCGGCTATAAGGCGGCGGTGCCCTTCGCCCTGCTGCTCGTTATCCTCTACCTCAGGCCGCAGGGCCTCTTCTCCAGGTCGGCACGCGTGTGAGGCTCAGATGATCGGATTTGTTTCGTATCTCGTATTCTTCTTCACTGTCGCACTCATCTTGGGCATCGCGACGCTTGGGCTCAACCTGCAATGGGGCGGCACAGGCCTGTTCAACGCCGGTATCGTTGGTTTTTACGCCATCGGCGCCTACACCTTCGCAATCCTCACCGCGCCGGCGCGGCCTGAGCTTCTCGGCAATTTCGAGCTGCCCTGGATTGTCGGGCTTATCGGCGCTATGGCCGCAGTTGCCTTAGCTGCCCTCATCACCGGACTGGCGACGGTTCGGCTAAGGGGCGACTATCTCGCTGTCGCAACCTTCGGAATCGCTGTCACCATCCAGCTTGTCGCCACCAACTTCGAAGCCCTGACGGGCGGTACGATGGGCATCGCTTCGATTCCCAACCCTTTCCGCGGGCTGTTTGCGACCCCGCTCGCCAACAATCTCGGCTATCTCGCCGTCGTTGTGGCGGTTCTGGCCGTAGCCTATCTCGCACTTGAGCGTATCGCGCGGTCGCCGTGGGGACGCGTCCTCAAAGCGATCCGCGAAGACGAGGTCGCAGCTGAAACACTGGGCAAAAACACCCGCAGCTTTCGCCTCCAGGCCTTTGTCATCGGCTCTACGCTGATGGGGCTTGCCGGCGCGCTCTACGCCAGCTTCATCGGTTTCGTCAGCCCCTTCGACTTCCTCCCGATCCTGACCTTCCAAATCTGGACGATGCTCATCATTGGCGGCAGCGGCAACAATCGCGGTGCCATTTTGGGTGCGATCGTGGTCTGGGGTATCTGGAGCGCAATCGGCGCGGCTTCGTCGAAAATCCTGCCCGAGCAGTACCAGATCTATGGTGGCGCGGCTCAGGCCATGATCATTGGCCTGGCGTTGGTTCTGGTGCTTTTGCTGCGTCCCCGCGGCTTGATCGGTGAACAGCCGGTCACCTCAAGGCACGCCGCCTGAGATGCCAATCGGGTCGGCGCTCGCGCCGGCCCTTTCAGGCCTTATCGACCATTTCCTTGCACAAGCGGCGCAGCAGCGCTTGGGTCGTTTCGATGTCACCCTTGATCGCCTTGGCAGCGGTGCGACCGTCGCCAGCGTCAATCGCGTCGATAAGGTCGCGGTGATGCGAGCTCGGCTTATATTTCCCGGACACCAGCACCGGCTCGATGTGACCCGACAGCATGCGCATGTAGGGGCCGAACCTTAGCCAAAGGCTCTGTATGAACTGAGTGATGACAGGCGAACCGCAGCAGTCGTAGATGGCGAAATGCAGCTCCTGGTTCCGCGCCAGCATCTCTTCGAGATTTCTGTCATTGGCCGCAGCTTCATGGTCTTCGACAAGGGCGCGGAAGGTGCGCCTGTCGACTGGCGTGCAGCGCTCGGTCGCAAGTTTGGTTGCAAGTGTTTCAAGCGCGATGCGCGTCAGGCACAAATCGTCCAGCGCAGCCAAGCTGACTGTCGGCACCTGGGCCGAACCGGTCGTCAGCACCACCAGCGCGTTCTCGGCGATGAGGCGACGCAGGGCTTCGCGAACCGGCATGTGGCTCGTCTTGAACGTGTCCGAAAGCATTGCGATCGTCAGCGTCTGGCCCGGGTCGAAATGGCCGGACATCAGCGCCTTGCGCAGCTGACGGTAGACGCCGTCCTGAATTGTCGAACGTGACGATACGGGTTCCAGGAATTCGACGTTCATTCGTCTTCCTCTTTGATCAAACGATGAATGAGCACATAACATAGAAAAAGCGCCGCGCCGTATCAATTCGGCCGCGACGTTTGCGCGCTTGCTTGCGTTGCTACCAATCGACCTGCTGGCCTATGCCTTGTGCAAGCGCGTTTCTTACGGCGCGGTGCGCGGCCGCGGCATCTTCGACGGCAATGCCGAGCGACTTGAAGACGGTCAGTTCGGAAGGGGATGTCCTGCCAGGGTGCAAGCCGGCAAGCACCTCGCCGAGTTCGGCACGGACATGGTCGGCACCGATGACGCCTCTTTCGAGGGGCTGCAAAAGCTCGCCACATTCCGCCGCCGCCTGGCTGCGCGAATCGACGAAGAAGGTAGAAGCAACGACGATGTCGTCGCCGAGTTCGCGCGCTGTGCGGTTGCTGGAGCCGACGGCGTTGATGTGGCAGCCTGGTTTGAGCCAGCTAAGCTCGATGATAGGTTCTTTCGAGCCGGTCAGGGTGCAGACCACATCGGCTTCGGCGACTGCGTCCCTTGGGCTAGCGGCCATCTCGGCCCCGTTTGCCTTGGCAAGCGCCCCGAGCTTGTCTCGTGATCGGCCCCATAGGATGAAGCGCGCGTCGGGAATAACATGGCGCAGCGCCTCGATGTGCGTCGCTGCCTGCGTTCCGGTGCCAAGGATGGCGACTGTTTTCGCGTTCGGCCTGGCCAGTGCGGCTGTCGCCACAGCCGAGGTCGCAGCGGTGCGACGCGCGGTGATTTCCGTGGCATCGAGGACAGCGCGGAGCTGGCCGGTATCGCCGTCATTCAGCAGCACCGCGCCCTGATGGTTGTCGAGGCCGCGCCTGTGGTTGTCATGCGCAACGAGCACGTCTTTGAGGCACCACATCTTCTCCCCGCCGGCGCGCGAAAACACCGGCATCAGCCCCATCAGCACTTCGCCAGGTCCAGGGTTGAGCTGGTGGCGTGGAAACAGCTGGTACTTGCCCTGGGCAAAATCCAAAAGCGCATCGCTCATCGCGTCGATGCAATCGGCCATGGGCAAAGCTAGGGCGACTGCCTGCTGGTTCAGAATGAGCATGAGTCCCGGCTCCATTGTCGGCGACAGGTGTGGAATTGTCGCGGTGGATCACAATCCCTGTCGACGGTCCTGCCATCTGGCTTGTGCGATGGCAACAGAAGGGGCTGCAGCGGCAAAGCTGCGGAAGGGCAGCGCGCGCGGCGAGGCCTGTGGGATCGGCAATTCGTCTAGCGGTTTGCCCAACGCGGCGTTGGCCAACACCTCGCCGAGCATCGCCGTCAACGCTATGCCTCGTCCGTTGCAGCCGATGCCGCCGATGAAGCGCGGACCGAATTCATAGACATGAGGCAGGAAATCGGTCGTCATGGCAGCCGTGCCGCGCCAGACGCTTTCAACTGCGGGAAGTCGCGGTAGACCGAGCTCGGCCTGCAATCGCCTTGCGATCATCGCGGCCATGCGCGGTTCGGCACCCACAGGCAGCACCGACATGCCGCCACTGATCAGGCGGTTGTCGCGGTCGAGCCTGAAGGTGAAGAGATTGGCGCGTGTGTCGGCAACTGGGTTTCGGCTGGGCGAAATGCGCCGCACGGTGACCTCGTCGAGCGGGGCGGTGGCGATCTGGTAGACGCGCAGCGGCACGACGATTCGGCCTAAACGGCGCGCTGCGCCTTGCTCCGAGGCATTGGTGCACAGCAAAACGATATCCGCAATGAGTGTGCTTTGACCGCTGGTCAGCCGCCACCCTTTGCCAGACCGTTCAACGGCCTGGACAGGCGCGCGCTCGTGGATAGAGGCGCCGGCCTTGATGGCAGCGCTCGCCAATCCGTAGGCGTAGTTGAGCGGATGCAGCGTGCCGCCGCTCTCGTCGATGAGGGCGCCAGCGTTATGCTTGAGGCTTGCGCGGCGGTGCGCTTCGACAGCGTCGAGCATACGCACGGGGCGGCCAAGGGATTGCCATGCCCGGGCCCTGTTTTCGAGCACATCAAGCATCTTTTCCGAATGCGCGACATGCATCCAGCCGACCTGCTCGGCATCGCAACTTATGCCGTTTTCGCGGATAGTAGCGTAGACGCTGTCAGCGCCTTCGCCGATCATCTCGAGCAGCCTGTGGCCGCGCTCTTCGCCAAGCTTGGCAACTACGGCCGTCGGGTCAGCCTTGGCGAAATTCGGGACCACAAACCCGGCATTGAGCCCGCTCGCCCCGCTGCCGATCGTTTCGGCCTCAAGCACGGCGACGCGGGCGCCACGCCGGGCAAGATGCAGCGCAGCTGTAAGTCCGGTGAAACCGGCGCCGATGATGGCGACATCGACTTTGCTTGTGTCACACAGTGGCTGAGTGACCGGTGCCGGATTGGCGGTCTTCCACCACACAGTGCGCATGTACTGGCGGGGCGCGGTTTGTGCGGTGCTCATAATGTCTCGAATTCCGGTAGGCAAAAGGCGGTTACAGGAGGAACTGGACCGCTAAAGGCTGCGATCTCGATCAAACAGGTCTGGGCGCTGCAGCCTTGCGATAGGCCTGATGCCGGCACATCGAGCGTCAGGACGTTCGGATTGCCGTGTTTTTCGAGCCCGGTGACGGGGTCGGGATCGAACCAGGCGCCGGTGTTGAGCCGGGCAACGCCGGGCATGATGTCGTCGGTGATTGTCACGGCCGCGAGGCAGCGGCCACGATGGTTGAACAGTTCTACGATCTGGCCTTCGGACAGGCCACGTTGCGCGGCATCGGTAGTGTTCATGTAGACCAACTCGCGGCCGTGGGACTTGCCGCCGACGCTATGCGGGCTGGCGTCGAGTTGGCTGTGCAACCTGCGGGCTGGCTGATCGGTCAAAAGGTGCAGCGGATATGTGACCGCGAGTTCGGCGCCCAGCCATTCGGCCGGCGCCAACCATGTGGCATGGCCGGGGCAATCCTCCAGTTCGAAACCGGCAATTCGCTGCGAGAAGATCTCGATCCTGCCCGACGGCGTGCCGAGCGGCTTCTTCTCCGGATCGGCGACAAAATCGGCTAGCATGGTGACGGGGTGGTCGAGCGGGGTGAGGTCGATCAGTCCTTCGCGCCAGAACGTCTCGAAATCGGGCAGTTCGAGCCCGCGCTCGCGATTGACGACACGGCTTTCCTCATAGAGCCGCGACAGCCAGCCGGCGGCGTCCAGCCCTTCCGAAAATGTCTCGCCGCAGCCGAGTCTGTCGGCCAGGTCGGCGAAGATCGCATAATCATCGCGAGCTTCACCTGCGGCTGGCACCGCTTGCTTCATAGCCACGAAAAACGCCTCGCGCGTCGCCGAGCCGATGTCGTCGCGCTCCAGTGAAATCGTGGCCGGTAAAACGATGTCGGCGCGCTTGGCGGTTGGCGTCCAGTACTGCTCGTTGACGACGACGGTGGCGGGCTTCTGCCAGGCTGTGAGCAGGCGGTTGAGGTCCTGGTGATGGTGGAACGGATTGCCGCCGGCCCAGTAGACCAGGTGGATGTCGGGATATTTATGCGTCTTGCCGTTGTAGGTGAAGGGCGCACCGGGATTGAGCAACATGTCGGAAATGCGGGCGACGGGAATGAAATCGGACACGCTGGGCTTGAGCTGCGAAAGTGTGGGGCCCTTGACTCTGGCATGCCTGCTGCCGACAAGATTGGCAGCACCGTAGCCCACGCCGAAGCCACCGCCGGGTTTGCCGATCTGGCCGAGCATCGCCGCCAGCGTCACCACCATCCAGAACGGCTGTTCGCCATGAGTGGCACGCTGCATTGACCAAGACACATTGAGCATGGTGCGCGACCTGGCCATGCGCCGAGCCAGATCGACGATGGCTGCGGCCGGAACGCCGCTAATTGATTCCGCCCATTCGGGTGTCTTGGGGACGCCATCGGCCGCGCCGGTGAGGTAGGGGACAAAGCTTTCGAAGCCAACGCAGCAGCGCGCAAGGAAGGCCGCATCGTGCAGGGTCTCAGTGAAAAGCACCCAGGCGAGCGCCAGCATCACCGATGTATCCGTGTTGGGCCGGCAGGCGATCCAAGTCGCTGTATCGGCGACAGCTCCGAAGTTGTCGCATACCGGACCGATATTGATGAATTGGGTGCCTGCCGCGCGCATGCCGGCGAGGCCCGTCGGCACGCCATGCAGTCCGACACCGCCGGCATTCATCTGAGCATTTTTCACCGGCACGCCGCCGAAGGTGACGAACAGCTCGCAATGCTTTGCGAGCATGTCCCAGGAATTGTGGCTCGCCATCAGCTCGTCCATGCTCGCCACAATGTGCGGCAGCACGACGTTGGCGGCACCCAAACTGTAGGAATCGACATGCCTGACATAGCCACCGGCGGCATTCAAAAAGCGATGGACCTGGCTTTGCGCGTGATGGAAGCGGCCGGCGCTCGACCAGCCATATGAACCGCCGAATATCGACGAATTGCCGTAAGTGGTGCGGACCCTATCGATCTCGGCCGCGACCATGTTGAGGGCGTGGTCCCATTCGACTTCGACAAAGGGATCGAGACCGCGCCGTTCGGGGGCGGAACCTGGACCATATTCAAGCCAGCTCCTGCGTATGGCAGGGCGCCGGACCCGGAGCCGTTCGAGCGCCGGGTCGAGTTGGTAGAAGCCGATCGGGCTCGGGTCCCGATCGCGTTTGAACGGATTGAGGGCGGGCATGCCGTTTCCGCGGGGTCCAACCTCATAGGTGCCCCAATGGGAAAGCGTGTAGTTCGTCATGCCCTGGTCCGTGCCCGCCCGTGGATTTAGCCTTCGATCTCCGCGAAGAGCTTCTTCATATCCTCATTCGAATAGGTCTTGTCGATGATCAGTTCGTCACCCTGGATATGCCAGGAAAGGGCTGGGCCGCTGATGTCGCCATAAGCATCGAATTCGATCGTTCCGAGCGAGCCGACGAACTTAATTGGCTTGCCGGCCTTGATCAGCTCCAGCGCCTTCTTGAACTCGGCCGGACCTGTGCCGATGACTTCGCCATCAGCGGCTTGCGTCTTGCGCATGGCATCGCGGATCGAAGTACCTGACAAGTCTGGCGCTATGTTCATGGCGAGGCCGAGGATCATGACGGCGTCGTACTCGCTGTAGATGCCGGGGCCATCGGAACTGACCCCATAAGCGGCGTTGAACGCCTGCTTGAAGGCTTCGATCTCCGGGCCAGCTACCGACGCATTGTCGGTGCCAAAGGCCTTGGTCAGGTACTTGGAGCCCACCGCCTTGACGAAGTCGGGGCTGCGCAGCGCGTTGTTGAGGATCAACGATTGGGTGCCGCCAAGCGAGATCCATTCGCGAGTGATCGTCGCACCATCCTGCGGGAAGGCGACAAGGAACATCGCATCCGGCTTTTCTGCGAGCGCGGCGGACACTTCGGCGCGATACGAGGCCTGGTTCTCGTTGAAGGCGACCGCTTTCACCACTTCGCCGCCAAGCTTCTCCGTTGCCGTCGAGAAATCCTTCAGAAGGCTCGTGCCGTAGTCGTTGTTGACGTAGATGATTGCGATGCGCTTGAAGCCGCGCTCGGCCGCGATCTTGGCCGGCGGATAAGCGAGGTTCTTGACGGTCGGCTGGGTGCGGAAGAAGAAGCCGCTTGTCTTGCCTTCCTGCGCGAGCGTTGTGAGGATCGGGGCGGACGCACAGCAGGCGATCTGCGGTATCTGCGAGGGAGCCGAAACCGAGGTCAGGATCGGGATGGTAACGCCGCTGCCAATGCTGGCCGTCAAGGCTTTGACCCCTTCGACATCGACAAGAAACTTGGCCGCGTCGACGCCGACATTGGGCTGGCCCTGGTCATCGCGCAGTACAAACTCGACCTGGCAACCCTTGATGCCGCCGCCTTCGTTGATGTTGGCAATGGCGAGCTGCGCACTGTTGGCGATGTTCTTGCCCACGGCACCCATCGAGCCGGTCAGCGACAGCACGCCGCCGATCTTGACCGGGCAGGCGGCTTCGTCAGCCATTGCCGATGACGTGGAAAACGCTGTGGCCGCGAGCATGCTAGCCAGCATCAGGCCCTTGGTCTTGTTCATCACAGTTCTGTTCCCCTTGTTTGGATGATGGCCGCCGCGCGCTCGTCTCAGGCTTTGCTGCCTGTTGGTGAAGGCGTCGCGGCAAGGCTCCTCTGTTTCATCATTTGATCATAAGCGCACAAAAAATTGGTGTTGTAAAGCGAGGTTGCAGGACGCGAAATCGACGTGATCGGCCATCCGCAAGTAGAAAAATGCTCTTTGGTGTCAATCTGTTAGCTTCATCCGCAATGCCTTGCATGGCAGGATGAAGCCGGCGGCCGCTGCTCCTGCGCGGCCGCGGATTTTGATCGACTTTGCGTCGAAATGAGGTATTTCTTCGGGACTGCAGCCGAAAAGAAGTAGCAATGCCACGGGTCTGCCGGAGCGACGAACGCAGTTTGGCTTGGTCCGGCGTAACCTCGGTGGGGCGGTCGGCAAGCCTGCGTGATCAAAAACCATGCATGCGGGGATATTCGTGCTCGAAGGATACCGGCGCCACTGACGTCAATGCGAAAATAATATTTGCAAATGCATATGACTTGAATAGGCTGAGCAGGACTTGGGCTTCGGGCCCATCAAGGAGGAGGAGAGCCAAGATGAGTGCCAACCAGACGCTGGCGGATTTCGCTTCAGCAATCGCCACGGGCGCGGTCCAGATCGTCGACCTGACCGCTCCGCTAGGGCCGGACACCCCGGTTCTCTATCTGCCGCCGGATTTCGCCAAGAACACGCCGAAGTTCAAGATGCACGAGATCTCGCGCTATGACGCGAACGGCCCATGGTGGGCTTGGGGCTGGATGGAGCTGGGTGAACACACCGGCACGCATTTCGATGCCCCAGCGCATTGGATTTCCGGCAAGGATGTCGCTCAGGGCACCACTGACACCGTGTCGCCCCAGTCCTTTGTCGCGCCTTGCGTGGTCATTGATTGTTCGAAGCAAGTGGCTGACAATCCCGATTTCCTGCTCACCGCCGATGGCGTCAAGGCATGGGAAGCCGTCCACGGCGCGATCCCCAAGGGAGCCTGGGTACTGATGCGCTCGGACTGGTATCACCGAAACACTTCCACCGAAGCCTTCCTGAACGCCGATGAAAAGGGCCCGCACACGCCTGGTCCGAGCGTCGATTGCGTGCGCTACCTGGTAGAACGAGGAGTGCTCGGTTTTGGCAACGAATGCGTCGGCACCGATGCCGGCAGCGCGGTGGCGATGGACCCACCATTCCCGGCGCACAGCCTTTTGCTGGAAGTCGGCAGCTACGGCCTTGCCAGCCTGTGCAACCTCGACAAGCTGCCAGCCACGGGTGCCGTGCTGGTCGTGGCGCCGCTTAAGATCGTCGGGGGTACCGGCAGCCCGGTACGCGCCTTCGCGCTCGCGCCTCGGGCCTGAGCTAGTAATTTTTTGAGGACTGCGGCGGCTCCCACCGCCGCCGTCGCCGAAAGGCGGATGGCGCTTCATATCGAGGAACCAATCGCCACGGCGTGGGCCGGGTTGCCGTTTGGCGCCCGGCCTTTCGTTCTAGTGCGACGTTGTGCGTCTGATCTCGGCAGCGACGCTCTGGACGGTTGCCGGATAATCGGCTTCATGGCAATTCGGACAGCGACGAACTCCATCGAGCCGAACAGGTAGCAATGGTCACGAAATACTTCCTCGGGTCGTTCAGAGAGGCAGGCGACGGCAACCGCCTGCCCAGCCTTGGCGAAATCGGGCTCAACCGCTTTGCGCCGCATCTCATCAATCGGCTGTCGGCAAGCTACAACGCCAACCTGCAGGAATTGCTGCGCCCGCTCGACCTGACGACGCCCAAGATGCGGGCCATAGCGCTGCTGACGATCTCGCCAGGATTGACCGTCAACGAGCTGTCGTTCCTTGCCGTGGTCGAGCAGTCGACGATGAGCCGCACCCTCGATGCGCTTGAGGAGCAGGGATTTGTCCGCCGCCAGTCGCGCGCCGACGACATGCGTGTCCGCGAAGTTTACATCACCGATGCCGGTCGCGACGTCTTCCAGCAGTTTTGGCCGGTGCTGTTTGGCATCTTTTCACAGCTGTTCGAAGGTATCGAACCCGACGAGTACGATGCCTTCATCGTCACGTTGCACAAGGTCCTTCGCAATGTCGACAAGTTCAGCGTCGATGAAGCTGCGGCAAAGGCCGGCGACGGAAAAGCCGAGTTATAGGCGGAACAGGAAAAACCCTCACGTGAAGCTTCTGACGGTTGCCAGCGCGCCATCGAGCGACTTGCCGGCTTCGTCCTGTAGCGCTGCCTGAACAAGACGCTTGAGCCAGGTTCCGCCATCCTCCCGTGCCTGCAGCATGGGAACAGCTGACAAAACCTTGTCGAATTTGCCCTGGCCGCGGCTGTGCGTATCAGAGTAGCCCTTGACCAGTCGACGACTGCCCACCACGGCGGCGGCCAGATCATAGTTTGTCGGCAGCATGGCGGTGGCCGTATCCAGCCAGTTCTTGATGTGTGCCATCTCGCGCTTGTGACGCAGCATGGTGCGTCGTATCGGCTTCAGGCTCGACAAGGCATAAAGTGCGAGGAACCAGCCGATAGTGCCGGTGCGCACCCGCCGACCCTTGCTGAACAGTCGCTCCAGCAGCTTGAGCAGCGTGGGCCGGCTCTCGATGAATTGCCCCAGGAATGCCGGCATGGTGCCAACCACCTCCTCGGCCCGCGGATGCATGTATTCGGTGGTGTAGACGAGCTGTTCGCCAGTCGCGCCGATTTCTTTGCGCACGCGCTCGAAGCGCGTCGAACGGGTTTTCAGGTCGGCGACGCGCACGACATCGTCATAGGCCATGGCGACGGCGAGGTATTTGGCGATCTCCTGGCTGAAGCCGAAGTTCCAGGCTTCGCCACCGGCGTCCCGGTCAAGCATTAGCAAGCGCGACGCGGTGTCGAGATACTCATCGGCGTAGCGCGGGTCCTGGAAGTCGACCAGCTTCTTCGTGCCGGCATAGAGCATCGGCGCCAGCACTGGCGGGAACTCGGAATGGATGCGGTCGAGCAGCCGGTCGAGCTTCGGATGCCCGACCGAGATGGGTGCGTCCGGAAGCAGCTTCTCCGGCATCTTGGCCACTTTTTCGGGCTTGCCGTCGCGTGCACGGTCGAAGGCCGAGCCAAATGCGCGCAGGCTAGCTTCCACGCCCTTGCCACCGGCTCGCACTGCATTCTCGAAGGCTTCGCGTGTGAAGGGCAGTACATTGGCACCAGCCAAGGCACCGAACATTGCCGACGAAATCACGCTGCCGTTTTTTTCAGCCAACGCCTGCATATCAAAGATGATCGTCCTTTTCGCCRCGACGCCAAAGGCGTCGACCACGGCCAGTGGATCGCCCGTGCCATCGCCAGGCACTTCCTTTTCGCCGACCGCATAGGAGCGATGGGTCGAGGCGATCAGCGTCGTCTTGTCGGGCGTCACCAGCCCGCGCAGCATCGAGCGACCGGCTTCCATGAATTCGGCGGCGAGCACAACATCGACATCGCCAGGCGTCGGCATAAGCGACAGCACCGGCATCTGTCCGCCCTTGGGCTTGAGCATCTCGACATAATAGATTGTGGCGCCTGTGCGCTGAGCAACGCCCGGCACCGAGGTTGACTGGGCAACCCAGCCCTCTGCCTCGGCGAGCGCCACCACCCAGTCGGCCAGAACGCCGCCGCCCTGTCCGCCCATGGCGAGGATAGCGATCGAGATCGGTTTTTCGTCGGCTGATATCGTGATCAGAGGTTTGCTCATGATTTTCACCCGAAGACCACACGCCGGGCTTCGCGGCGGCGCTGCAGGAAGCCGATGACGGCGTTGCGCAGTTTCGCTGCGAAGCGGTCGCGCCGCGACGGGTTGTAGATGATGTCGGCGCGGTAGAAGGATGGGCACAGCACCGCGGCTTCCGAGACTTCACCGCAATTTCCGCAGCCGACGCAGGTGTTGTCGATCGCCACCACCGGATCGTCGCGTAGTGGGTCGTCGGTGTGCTTGAGCGACAGCGACGGGCAGCCGGACAGGCGGATGCAGGCATGGTCGCCGGTGCAAGTGTCCTCATCGACACCGAAGCGCTCGCGCACCATCCGCTGGCCTGACTTGACCGCCTTAGAGAACAGCGGTTTTTCCCGACGCTGCCGGTTCAGCATGCACTCGGACGAAGCGACGATGATTTTCGGACCTTCCTCCTTCGAGGTCAGCGCCTCCTTCAGTGTGTCGCGCATCTTGGCGACATCATAGGTGCGGTCGATCTGGCGCACCCATTTTGCGCCGATGCCCTTGACGGCGTTGACAATGGAATTGTTGGTCGAGCGCTCCGGATTGTCGGCGCGCGACGACAAGATGTCCTGTCCCCCCGTCGCCGACGAATAGTAGTTGTCGACGACCATGATGACGCCGTCATGCTTGTTGTAGACAGCATTGCCGACGGAGGTGGTGAGTCCGTTGTGCCAGAAGCCGCCATCGCCCATCACCGAGATGGCGCGCTTACCGGCGTCGACATTGAAAGCAGATGCGGAGGCTGGTCCCAGGCCGTAGCCCATCGTGGAGCCGCCAATGTTGAACGGCGGCAGGATGGAAAACAGATGGCAGCCGATGTCGGCCGAGACGTGGTGCTCGCCGAGTTCCTGTTCGACCAGTTTCATGGCAGCGAAGATCGGCCGTTCGGGGCAGCCAGTGCAGAAGCCGGCGGGGCGTGCCGGCACGACTGCGTTCAGCGCCTTGACCTTCGGGTCGGCGAGCACTGCGTCGGCGCTCGGAAGCGGCGGACGGTTGCCGAGCAGGGCCACGGCGTGTTCTTCAAGGAATGCCTGGATGCCGTTCATCAAAACGGCTGCGGTGTAGTCGCCGCGGATGGGCAGGACACCTTTGCCGGCGAGGCGAGTGTTGATGTCGCGGCGGCGCAGGATGCTGTTGACGGCCTGTTCGAGATAGTCGGGGTGGCCTTCTTCGACCATCAGCACGGCGCGTTTGGAAGCGCAGAACGCCGTCACTTCATCGTCGATCAGCGGATAGGTCACGTTGAGCACATAGAGCGGAATAACTGTGTTGCCGTAGGCGTCGGCGAGGCCCAGAAGCTGCAGCGCCCGCATGACCGAATTGTACATGCCGCCTTGCAGAATGATGCCGACATCACCTTCTTCGGGGCCGAACCATTCGTTCAGCTTGCGGCTCTTGATGAAATCGATGGCCGCCGGCCAGCGCTTTTCGATCTTCTCGCGGTCGTGCACGGTGATCGACACCGGTGGCAGCACGATGCGATCGAGGTCGCGCACCGGGTTTTCCAGCGCTTCCTTGATGGTGAAGGCGGGACGCTTGTTATCCTTGGCAATGAACTGGCCATGCACATGGCAGGCGCGGATACGCACCTGCATCATCACGGGCGTGTTGGAGGCTTCCGAAAGTTCGAAGCCGTCCTCGACGGACTTGACGATCGATTCGAGATTGGGGCGCGGGTCGAGCAGCCACATCTGCGACTTCATCGCGAAGGCGTGGCTGCGCTCCTGCGGAATGGATGAGCCTTCGCCATAGTCCTCGCCGAGGATGATCAGCGCGCCCCCTTTGACACCGCTCGACGCCAGATTGGTCAGCGCGTCGCTGGCGACATTAGTGCCGGCGGTCGATTTCCAGGTCACGGCACCGCGCAGCGGATACATCACCGACGCCGAAAGCATGGCAGCGGCGGCGGCCTCAGATGCGGAGGATTCGAAATGCACGCCGAGTTCGTCAAGTACTGGCTTTGCGTCGGCCAGCACGTCCATCAGATGCGAGATCGGCGAACCCTGATAGCCGCCGACATAAGACACGCCCGACTGCAGTAGCGCCTTGGTGATGGCAAGGATGCCCTCGCCGCGAAAGAGCTCGCCCTCACCAAGCTTGAGGTCCTCGACCTCCCGCGCAAATGACCGTTCCGCCATGTCGACCCTCCCAGGCGTGGCCTGACCGCCACGGTGGCTCGACCTCCCACGGGGCCGCCAGGCTTCCCGGGTGTCGAGCCACATAACTATGAATATGCATATTCATGAGAATACATGGAACTGTCAATCCATTTGCATGAAACAGCCAGTCCGGGCCATCAAGATTGGTTGGTGCTATCCGCCCTCATCGAGAAAACCAGTAAGCAACAAAGCTAAATGCATGCCTGTGCATATATATAGAGGTTCACCGAAGGAGCGCCGACGGACAGTGCGCCTGAAAGGGAAAAAGGACCGGCTCAAGGTAGCGGCCACGCCGTGCCCAGTCAGTCTGGCACCGTCACCTGCCCCAATATCCAGTCGAACAGCTGGTTGGCCAGCGGGCCCGCCGCCTTTCGCTCCGGGACCACGAAATAGTAGCTGTTTTCGGTCTGGAGCGGCAAATCCACCACGACTTCGAGCTTGCCGTCTCGCAGTTCGCTTTCCACCAGATAGAGCGGCAGCAGCGCCACGCCCATGCCGGCCACGGCCGCTTCGATCAGCATGGTGAACTGGTCGAAGCGATGGCCCTGATAGGCGCCTTGCGCATCGGCGCCGGCTGCTTGGAACCAGTTCGCCCATGCCTTGGGACGGGTCGCCAAGTTCAGCAGTGGCTCGTGCGCCAGCGCCTCAGGCGTCCCGATGCTACGGCCGGCAAGAAATGCCGGGCTGGCCGCGGGCACCATGATCTCCCGGCAGATGTAGCGGCACACCGCGTTTGCCCATACCGGCTGGCCATAGTGGATCGCCGCGTCGAAAGCCTGTTCCTCGAGATCGAACGGGTCGGAGCGGGATGCCACGTTCAGTGCGACGCCGGGATGGCTCCGCAGGAAGTTGGGCAGTCGTGGCACGAGCCATCGGCTGCCGAACGTCGGCAATGTAGCGAGGCTGAGCAGCGATACCCCAGAGCTTGCCATCGCCCGCAGCATTGCCGCCTCGCCCTGTTCGAGCAGCCTACAGGCGTCGGGAAGGAATTTCTGGCCGGCGGCCGACAGCACCACGCGCTGGCGTACTCGTTCGAATAGCAACAGGCCAAGTTGGGCCTCGAGGTCCTTAATCTGACGGCTGACCGCGCTTTGGGAGAGATTGAGCTCACGGCCGGCCTGCGTGACGTTGCCGTGGCGGGCGGCAGCCTCGAAAGCCTGCAGCTTGCCAAGGTCGGGAAGGAGCGTGCGCGCGACAGTCATTCGTTCTTTGCATCAACTTAGAAGGAATCAGCACAATCCAGTGCTTTCGAAGCCGACTATAACACTGCCACAGCATGAAGTCGCCGTGCCGAACGTGAAAAACGAGAACTCGAATGCCCCCATATCCATTCATGTCGCCAGATGCCATCCGCGCCGCGTTCTCTGCGGCCATGTCGGCCATGTACCGCGAAGAAGTGCCTGCCTATGGCACGCTGATGGCGCTAGTGGCGAACGTCAACGATACGTCACTGGACCGGCAGCCGGCGCTGCGGGCCAGCCTCGAAGCGACCGAGTCGCTCGATCGCATCGGCGAGGAGCGGCACGGCGCCATCCGTCTCGGCACAGAAGCCGAGCTTGCCATGATGCGGCGCGTTTTCGCCGTGATGGGCATGTTTCCGGTCGGCTACTACGATCTCAGTGAGGCCGGCGTGCCGGTGCACTCGACCGCTTTCCGGCCGATCGGCGAAGCCTCTCTGAAAATCAATCCGTTCCGGGTGTTCACCTCGCTGTTGCGGCTGGATCTCATCGCCGACAGCGATCTGCGCGCGACCGCCGAGAAGATCCTGGCAGGCCGGCGCATCTTTACCACCACTGCTGTGGCGCTGGTCGACAAGGCGGAGCGCGAGGGCGGACTGTCGCATGACGAGGCGACGCTGTTCGTGGCGGAAGTTCTCGATACGTTCCGGTGGCACAACCGGGCGAGCGTCGACCACACGCTCTATGCCAGGCTGCAGGAGGCCCACCGTCTCATAGCCGACGTGGTCTCATTTAAGGGGCCACACATCAACCATCTGACGCCGCGCACGTTGAACATCGACTCCGTGCAGACCCAGATGCCGTCGTGCGGCATCGTGCCGAAGGCTGTCGTCGAAGGCCCGCCTAGCCGCGATTGCCCGATCCTGCTGCGCCAGACGTCCTTCAAGGCGATCGAGGAGCGCGTGTTGTTTCCCGATGAGAACGGCAATCTCCAGCCGGGCTCCCACACGGCGCGCTTCGGCGAGATCGAACAGCGTGGCGTCGCGCTGACGCCGAAGGGGCGCGCGCTCTACGACAGGCTGCTGAACCAGGCCCGCGCCACGGTGCGACCCGCAGCGGACGGTTCGAACGCGGACGCCTACCGCGCGGCGCTGAAGCAGAGTTTCACAGCCTTCCCGGACGACTGGAACGCCATGCGCCAAGCCGGGCTCGGCTATTTCCTGTACACAGTCGAGCAGGACGCGGCCGGCTCAGACGTACGCGGGGATGACATCGAGGCGTTGATCGAAGCGGGCGCCGCGCGCTTCGATCCCATCGTCTACGAGGACTTCTTGCCTGTCTCCGCCGCCGGCATCTTCCAGTCCAACCTGGGCGACGACGCCGTGCGGGAGTTCGCCGCCAGCCCCAATCAGCGTCTGTTCGAAAACGCGCTCGGCACTGCCGTCCTCAACGAATTCGAGCACTATGCCGGCATCGAGCGGGCATCGATCGAGCGCTGCCTTTCCAAGCTGAAAGCGTTTTCGGACGCGGCCTGAACGAAGATGATGGCGAGCGAACACACCGACAATCTCGGCGTCCTCCTCGGGCCGGGCGGCCTGTTGACCGGCCGGGTCGAGATGGCCGGCTACGAGAACGGCGCGCGCTACGATGCCGGGCGTGCCACCTTTGTCGCGCGGCCAGCATCTGCCGCAGCCGTTTCGGATGCTGTCGCCTATTGCGCGCGCCATTCGATCCCTCTCGTGCCGCAATCCGGCAACACCGGACTGGTCGCCGGGTCAACCCCGGACGGCAGCGGCACGCAGGGCGTGTTGAGCCTGGAGCGTCTGCGCTCCACCTTCGAACTCGATCTCGACAACCGTACCTTGCGTGTGGACGCCGGCTTCCGCCTGTCCGAGATCAACGCGAAGYTGCAGCCGCACGGCCTGTTCTTCCCCATCGATCTCGGCGCCGATCCCATGGCTGGCGGAATGGTGGCGACCAACACCGGCGGGGCGCGCTTCCTGCGCTTCGGCGATGTGCGCCGCAACACGCTAGGGTTAAAGGTGGTGCTCGGCGATGAGACGGGCACCGTGGTCGATCTCGACGCCGGATTGCGCAAGAACAATACCGGCGTGGACTGGAAGCAGGTCTTCATCGGCACATCAGGCGCTTTCGGCATCATCACCGAATGCACCTTCAATCTGGAAAGGCTGCCGTTGCAGACCGCGACCGCCTATCTGGTGCCGCGTTCGCATGAGCACGTGACGGTCCTGCTCAATACGATGGAGCAGCGCCTTGGCAGCTATCTCAGCGCCTTCGAAGGCATGTCAGGCGCAGCAATCACGCACACGTTGGCCCACGTCGAGGCGCTGCGCAATCCGTTCCCGGGCGGCAGCGTGCCCGACTTCGTCATCCTTGCGGAAGTGTCGCGTTCGTGGCTACGCCGTGAGACCGAGCAGACGCTCGAAGCTGTCCTCGAAGAGGTACTCGGCGCGATCTGGGACCAGCCGGACGAGCCCTTGCGCGATGCCTTCGTAGGCCCAGCACATGAGATGTGGGCACTGCGGCACGCGCTCTCTGAAGGCGTGAAATCAGCGGGCTACCTCGTCGGCCTCGACCTGTCTTTCCGGCGTGGCGACGTGATGCGGTTCCGCGCCCAGATGAGCCATGTTCTGGCCAAAGAGTTTCCCACGGTCGAGATCTGTGACTTCGGCCACATCGGTGACGGCGGCGTGCACTTCAATCTCCTCGTCGCGTGCGAAACGGCCGGAACGGTGGATGCAGCACGGGTCGACGCGTTACGCGACCGGGTGATCTCGATCGCAGTCGAAGAGCATCGTGGCAGCTTCAGCGCCGAACACGGTCTCGGCCGCCGCAACCAGCATTTTTACGACCGCTACACGCCAGAGAAACTGAAATCGATGGCCGCGCAACTGAAGCAGGCGACGTCGCCGGGGCCGCTCGGTTCGACGCGGCTGGGCTGGTCACCGGCGCATTGCGCCTGAAGAAACAAGAGAATTGGAAGGAAAAAACGATGACGATAGCGAAGGAAACGACCGAATTGCTCGAGCGGCTCGGCRTTGCCAAGGCCGATTTTAGCGGCGGCGACCTGATCGTGCGCAGCCCGGTGACCGGCGAGCAGATCGGCGCGCTCAAGTCGATYTCGCCTGCCGACGCGGGCAAGGCCATCGAACKCGCCGACAAGGCGTTCAAGACCTGGCGCAATGTSCCGGCGCCCAAGCGCGGCGARCTCGTGCGYCTGCTGGGCGAAGAGCTGCGCGCCGCCAAGACCGATCTCGGCCGGCTGGTGTCGATCGAAGTCGGCAAGATCCCGTCCGAGGGCCTGGGCGAAGTCCAGGAAATGATCGACATCTGCGACTTCGCCGTCGGCCTGTCGCGCCAGCTKTATGGTCTCACSATCGCCACCGAGCGTCCGGGCCATCGCATGATGGAAACCTGGCATCCGCTCGGCGTCGTCGGCGTCATCTCGGCCTTCAACTTCCCCGTCGCSGTGTGGTCGTGGAAYGCRGCSCTYGCCTTYGTCTGCGGCAATTCGGTGGTGTGGAAGCCGTCTGAAAAGACCCCGCTGACAGCGCTTGCCTGYGATGCCATCTTCAAGCGCGCCGCCGCCCGCTTCGGCGATGCGCCGGAAGGCCTGTCGCAGGTGCTGATCGGCGACCGCGCCGTTGGCGAAGTGCTGGTCGACCACCCCAAGGTGCCGCTGGTTTCGGCSACCGGCTCGACCCGCATGGGYCGCGACGTCGGCCCGCGCCTGGCCAAGCGTTTTGCCCGCGCCATCCTCGAGCTCGGYGGCAACAATGCCGGCATCGTYTGCCCCTCGGCCAATCTCGACATGGCGCTGCGCGCCATCGCCTTCGGCGCCATGGGCACCGCTGGCCAGCGCTGCACCACCATGCGCCGCCTGTTCGTGCATGACAGCGTCTATGACGCGCTCGTGCCGCGCCTRAAGAAGGCCTATGAGAGCGTTTCGGTCGGAAGCCCCTTGGAGACGGCGTCGCTTGTCGGTCCGCTCATCGACAAGGCCGCCTTCGAGGGCATGCAAAAGGCRCTCAAGSAMGCCTCCGAACATGGCGGCAAGATCACCGGCGGCGCCCGCGTCGACCAGGGCCATGACGGCGCCTTCTACGTCAAGCCGGCGCTTGTCGAGATGCCCGGCCAGGTTGGCCCGGTGCTCGAAGAGACCTTCGCGCCGATTCTCTATGTGATGAAGTACTCCGACTTCGACGCCGTGCTCGACGCGCATAACGCCGTTGGTGCTGGCCTGTCGTCGTCGATCTTCACGCTCGACCTGCAGGAGGCCGAGCGCTTCTTGTCGGTCGAAGGCTCCGACTGCGGCATCGCCAACGTCAATATCGGCACGTCGGGGGCGGAAATCGGCGGCGCCTTCGGTGGCGAGAAGGAAACCGGCGGCGGCCGCGAATCGGGCTCCGATGCCTGGCGCGCCTATATGCGCCGTGCCACCAACACGGTGAACTACTCCAAGGCGCTGCCTTTGGCGCAGGGCGTGTCCTTCGACATCGAGTAAGCGGGCCGATGCTGATGCAGACCAAAAACCAGACGACACCCTTCGCGCCGGCTTCCCGCATCGCCGGGATCGGCGTGTCGGAAATCCTGCAGATCGGCGCCCGTGCAATGGCGATGCGAAATGCCGGCGAGGACGTGATCATTCTCGGCGCCGGCGAGCCCGACTTCGACACACCGGACAATATCAAGGAGGCGGCCTGGAAGGCCATCGAGCGCGGCGAGACAAAATATACCACACTCGACGGATCGCCTGCGATGAAGCAGGCGATCCGCGAAAAGTTCAGGCGCGAAAACGGCCTCGATGTCGCGACCGACGAGATCACCGTTTCGAGCGGCGCCAAGCAGGTCATCTTCAACGCCTTCATGGCCACGCTCAACCCGGGCGACGAGGTGATCCTGCCTGCTCCCTACTGGACGTCCTATGCCGATATCATCCGGGTCGCCGGCGGGGTGCCTGTTCTGGTGGCCTGCGATATCAGCAACGGGTTTCGGCTGACGGCGAAGCAGCTGAACCAGGCGATCACGCCGGCGACGCGCTGGCTTTTGCTGAACTCGCCCTCGAACCCTACTGGCGCAGCCTATTCGCAAGCCGACTATCGGCCGCTGCTGGATGTGCTGCTGCAGCACCCCCACGTCTGGCTGCTGGCCGACGACATCTACGAACACATCGTCTACAATGATTTCCGCTTCGTTACGCCGGCGCAGTTGGTACCCAGGCTCCGCGACCGCATCCTGACCGTCAACGGGGTCTCCAAAGCCTACGCGATGACCGGTTGGCGCATCGGCTATGGCGCTGGCCCCCGCCCGCTCATCAAGGCGATGGCGGTGATCCAGAGCCAGTCCACATCCAACCCGTCTTCGGTCAGCCAGGCTGCAGCGATCGAGGCGTTGACCGGACCGCAAGACTTCCTGACTGAGCGCCGCGAAAGTTTTCGTGCACGCCGCGATCTCGTCGTGGAAAGGCTGAACGGCATCGAAGGCATCGAGTGCCGTGTTCCGGAAGGCGCATTTTATACGTTCAGCAGTTGCGCCGGCCTGATTGGCAAGGTGACGCGGACCGGCCAAACGCTCACAAGCGACAGCGACCTGTGCAAATACCTGCTCGAGCACGCTCGGGTCGCCGTGGTGCCCGGCTCGGCCTTTGGCCTGTCGCCATTCTTCCGTATCTCCTACGCCACCTCACGCCAAGAGCTCGAGGAAGCGACCCGCAGGATCGCCGAGGCCTGCGCCGGTCTGACCGGCGCCATCGCCTGAATCGCAAGCCTGCCCGTCCCGGCCAAGAGCCAGGCGGAGATCTCCTACCCTCACAACCGAAGCCCACGAAAGCCCGCCGATGCTCAACAATCCTCACTCACATGGGCTCTGGGAAGCGACGGCGCCCGCGGCACCAGTAACAGCGATGCTCGACGGGAACGTTTCGGCCGAAATCGTCATTGTTGGTGGCGGCTATACGGGAATGTCCTGCGCGCTGCATCTTGCCGAGGCGGGCCGGCGGGTGGTGCTTCTGGAAGGCCAGGAGATCGGCTTTGGCGGCGCCGGCCGCAATGTCGGCCTGATCAATGCTGGCCTATGGCTGGCGCCGGCCGACGTGTCTGGATCACTCGGGCCTGTCTATGGCGAGCGGCTGCTAGAGCTTCTTGGCGAAGGGCCAGCGCTGGTGATGGCCTTGATTGACAAGCATCGCATCGATTGCGAACTGCAGCGGAACGGCACGCTTCACTGCGCGGTCGGCCCAGCCGGGCTGAAGGAAATCAGGGAGCGCGAGGCGCAGTGGCAAAGGCGGGGGGCGCCGGTCAGGGTCCTTGACGCCAAGGAGACTGCAAGCAGGCTTGGCACGTCGGCCTATGCGGGATCATTGCTCGACCTGCGCGCGGGAACGCTGCAGCCGCTAGCGGTAAATAAGCAAGGCGCGTTGCGTCCGAACCGATTGCATCGCCGCCCCCGGACAGACATCACCCCCGAGCCACAGCAAATCGACGAATTTCACTTCGTATTCGAAATGGTGGCCATGATGCTTGAGATAGTTCCGGCAAATCAACCGCGCACCTTCGTGCCGATGCACAAGAGCGGTTGACGGTGTTTCGGGCGCTGGACCTGGCAGGCTTTGTCCTCATTCCCTTCGGTCGGTAAATCCGCCTTCATGGCCGAGCGCGCGCTGGGCAATGTCATTTCGTCGGGCATCAAGGTTATGGTGCTCGCTGTCATCATCGGCACCGACGGTGCAACAGAAGGCAGAGGGAGCTTCCTAGGCAAAACTGCCGCGACCTGCGGGCCACAACGAAGGCCCGTCGCGCGTTGGAAAGGCCTATTTCCGCTGGCGCTGGCGGTCAGAAGCAGACCCATCCGGCGGCCTATTTGGGGACCGGTGGTTGTGAGCTCAATGGCAAAAGCGCCCTAAGCCGTAGGGCGCGGGGTCTGTGAACGTCGGCTCGCCCGTGATCATTTCAGCCAACAGGCGTCCGGTGATCGGGCCGAGGGTCAGGCCGTGGTGATTGTGGCCAAAGGCAAACCACAGCCCTTTGTGCCGATAACCCCGGCCGATTACTGGCCTCATGTCTGGCAGGCACGGGCGCGATCCCATCCAGGGTTTCGGCTCGATGCGCTGCCTGAGCGGGAAAATCTGGCGCGCAAGCGGTTCCGTCCTGTCCAGCTGAACCGGATTTGGCCGGCTGTCGCGTGATGCGAATTCAACGCCGGTGGTTAGCCTCACCCCCTGGGTCATCGACGCGAGCACGAAACCGCCGTCGACATCGACAACGGGATGGTTGAGCAAGGCGTTGGCATCGGTTTCGAAATGGACGTGGTAGCCGCGCTTCATCACCAGCGGGATTTTGTAGCCGAGTGAACGCGAGATCGTATCCGACCACGGCCCCAGCGCCACAACTGCCTCCGGCGCCTCCGCGCGCCCGCTGTCGGTGACGATGCTCCAACACGTGGCCTCCTGCTGCAGCTGACGGGCATCGCCGCACAGGAAGAGCCCGCCGCGATCGACAAAATGCCTGGCGTAGGATTTCACCAGAGCGCCAGGATCGGCCACCGTGGCCGGATCGAGCCAATGCACAGCGCCAAACAGGACGTCGGAGAGATGGGGTTCGCGCTGTTGCAGTGCCTTTCGGTCAAGCACTTCGTAGTTCAGGCCAAATTGGTGAAGTGCTGCCGCACCACCGCGTGCCTGCGCGAACGTCTTTTCGCTTCGGTAGGCCTCAAGCCAGCCTGCCCGGCGCAGCTGCGGCAGCACGCCAGCATCCGCCATCAGCGCTTCATGCTCGCTCACCGAGCGCTCGATCAATGGCTGCATGTCGGCTGCGGCGCGTGCCAGCGGCTTGGGCGCCGACTCGCGCCAGAACCGCCAGAGCCACGGCGCAATGCGCGGCATCTGAAGCCAGTCGAAATGCACGTCCGCCGATCGGTTCAGCGCATAATGCAGCAGCTTCGAAAACTCGCGTGGCGCGCCATAAGGAATGACGCTCGAGCGTTCGATCAGGCCGGCATTGCCGTAGCTCGTTTCCTCGCCGGCGCCGCGGCGGTCGACGAGGATAACCGAGCGGCCGCGCCGCTGCAGCTGCAGCGCGACGGAAACGCCGATGATCCCTGCACCAAGCACAATGACGTCGGCCTGTTGGATATGTCGCTCGGTCATCGGTTTCCTTGCTGTCGTTGCCATGCGCTTAAAGTGTCATGTCGCGGTCGAGCGGGAAGATCGGGCGAGACACATTGCGATACGGCATTCTGGAGTAGTCCATGGTGCAGAGCGCGCCGCTGTCGCAAACGATCACCTTGCCGGCGATGGGCTCGAAGGCTGCCCGGAAATGCTGCATCGACTTAAGCCCGACCACACGATGACGCGCCGGATCGATGCCAAATGCCCGGAATTGCTGGAGATCGCGCATCTGCGACGGCTCGGTGACCACAAGCACGGCGATGCCGTCGATCTGCACGACGGCAGTCGGGCCAAACGAGAACTCCAGCCCGCCCAGCTGCTCTCCATCGCCGATGAGTTTGCCATCGCTGATGACGAGCAGCTTGCCGGTCACTTCAAGCGGATCGCCGCCAAACCGCGGATCGGTCTTGCCGCCCAGCCTGAGCTGGACGGTGTCGCCAACGGTCGCACAGTGAAGCTGGTTGGCCGTCTCCGGATCGACGATCGGACCGAAGCAGGCATCGCCAATGCCCACTTGCAGCAGGGCTCCAAGCAAGGCCGTCGCGTCGCCGTAGCCGCCTGCCCCGGGATTGTCGGCGTAGTCGGCGATGATCAGCGGGCGGTCGCCGCGGTAGTCATGCGCGATCTCGGCCGCCTGCATCACCGTGTAGAAGGTGTTCAGCACGTTGAAGCGGTTATCCCATATCTCGTTGGCGATGCTTTCCGCAAAGCTTTGATGCCGAGCCGGATCGCCGTCATAGGTCACGAGCACGGTCGGGCCGACCTCGGGAATATCGGCATTGGGAAAGGCGCCGTTGATGCTGACCGCAAGCGCACCGGCGGTCTCTTCATAGGCGCGCGCCCTGGCGATCCACTCGACCATCGGTCCGACATCGGTGCGCCCGGCATTAGCCTCCTCCAGCATCGGCCGGCGCGCCAGAAGTGTTTTGGGGCGGATCTCGCCGGCCATCGTCTTCTGCAGCAGCTCGCCGGCGTGACGCGCGATATCGCGCATGTCGATATGGGGATAGGTCTTGAACGAGATCAGGATATCGGCGAGCTCGCACATCTTCGCCGTGACATTGGCATGCGGGTCGAGAGTGACGGCGATCGGCAGCTCCGGCCCGACCACGGCGCGCAACCGTTCAAGCAACTCGCCTTCGCCATCCGGCGAAAAGTCGGTGACCATTGCCCCGTGCAGGCCCAGCAGGATGCCGTCGAGTTCGCCCTTGCGTTCCGCCGCCGCCTGGACGATGGCGCCGCCGATCCGGTCAAATGCATCCCGCGTCACCGGCCCTGCCGGCTCGGCACCGGTGCTCAGCACGTGCTGGATGGCCCAGTTATGTTTGCGCCCGATGTCGAGGAACCCGCCGATCTCGGTGTTGGCTTCGCCCCTGGCCCGAATGGCGTCGTCGCCGATAAGCACCCCTTCCACAGTGAACGCATCATAGTCCGTCTTGCGGACACTGAACGTGTTGGTTTCATGGACAAATTCTGCGGTTAGAACACGAAAGCTCATAGTCAGTCTCCAGATGGTCGTTCAAGCGTTTCGGATCGATCGGGCGCGCGTAGTCGTTGTGTCCCTGGGCGAGGGACACGCGTGCCTGACCAGGCTAAGCAGTTGGTTTGACGTGTTTGGAATGGTTGCCTCGCGGCGGGGCAGCGGCCTCCTCCCGTAGCGGCTACTCCATGTGGAAGCGCATTTCGCTCACCCGGTCTTCGGTGTCACGGCTGATCGTCCAATGCAGGTGGTAGCCGCCCATCTCCAGGCGGTAGCGCCTGGCACCGCCGTCGCCTTCATCATGGGTAAGCTCGAGCGGCACTCTGGCCACCGTGACGCCACTCGCGGCGATTTGCTCGAACCAGCCATTGCTCCACAGCCGCCATGCCTCTTCGGCAAAGCTGCCGCGCGGAGCGCAGCGATCGACGATGGCTTGCAGGAGCTCGTGGTCGCGCTTCGTCAGAGCTTCGTTTCCGTCGGCGATCGGCTCGTAGGGAGCCAGCGCGGGATCGACGATCCCGGCGATCTTCTGGCCTATCCGTGCGACCTGGGCTTCATCCATGTTGGCGAGGACGCAGACCGACAGCTTTCGCGCAGGAAACCGTGCGATCTCGGCTCGGAAGCCATCCCAGGTACCGCCATGCCGGATCTTGTGATGGCCGCGGATCGCGGAGTTCTGCCAGCCCAGGGCGTAGTTGTTGAATGACGGCTGGCCGTTCGTCATCAGCACCGGCTCGGACATCAGCGCGATTGTTTCGGGGCGCAGCACTGTCGGATTGTCCAGTTCGAGCAGCCAATGGGTGATGTCGCGCGGCGAGAAGTAGAGCCCGCCATCGCCGGTGCGCTGCAGCGTGGGCGCCGCCCAGTAGCGGTTCTCCAGACGCCCGTCGCGGATGCAATGGCCAGCGGCACGGTTCAGCACGATGTCGAACCATGAGGCCTCGCGCGCCGTGGCCATGCCGATCGGCTCGAACAGCCGCTCGCGCAGCAACTCGTAATAAGGCTTGCCTGAGACGCGGGCGACAACGAGCCCAGCCAGGATATAGCCGGTGTTGCTGTACTGGTAGCCCTGGCCCGGCTGGTATTCGAACGGAGAACGGCGTGCCAGGTCGATCAGCTGCTCGTCGCTGTGGTCCTGCCACAGGTTGAGCGGGACGGCACCGCCCTGCACGCCATCCATCGCTGCGAAGACGATATCGAAATTGCCGAAGCCGGCCATCATCGACAGCAGGTTGCGGATGGTGATGCCGGCCCAGCTCTCTGGCCCCTCGGGGATGTAGAGGCTCAACGGGTCGTCGAGCTTGATGCGGCCGTCCTGCAGCAGGAACATCACCGACGCTGAGGTGAACATCTTTCCGGTCGAACCGGAGTGGAAAACCGTATCCGGCGTCACCGACACCTTGTTCTCGACATTGGCAAGGCCATAGCCCGCGAGGTGAACGATCTCGCCATCGTGGACGATGGCGACGCCGAGGCCGGGAACCTGGCTGTTGTCGACTTCCGACTGCAGATAGCGGTCGAGTTCTTCGGTGAAGTTCATGCTGATTTCCTGGTCTTCAAAGCCGTTGGCGACGGTGCAAGGCACCTGCAGCGGCAGTGTCTGTGGATGGCGTTCATGCGACCGACCTCTGCTCGACTGCTACCTCGCGCACCGCAGTAAGCGGATGATGGCAGGCCGCCTGATGCCCGCTGCCTTGCGTCGTCAGTGTCGGGAGCACCCGGCGGCAGAGATCGGTGACGCTCGGGCAGCGATTGGCGAAGGCGCAGCCGGCCGGCAGGTCGTAGCCGCTCGGGATTTCGCCGGCGAGCCGCGTGATCAAGCGGCGGCGCTTCGGATCGGGCTCGAAGGTGCTGTCGAGCAGCGCCCGGGTGTAGGGATGCGCGGGGGCGGCATCACTCGGCAACACCTCGACGATGCGGCCGAGATACATGACCAAGATCTGGTCGCAGAAATAGCGTACCAGTCCGAGGTCGTGCGAGATGAAAAGATAAGTTAGCCCGAGCTCCTGTCGCAGCCGCTCCAAGAGCGCAACGATCTGCGCCTGTACCGAGACGTCGAGCGAGGCAGTCGGCTCGTCGAGCACCACCAGCGACGGATTGAGCGCCAGTGCCCGGGCGATGCCAACACGCTGCTTCTGGCCGCCCGACAACTGGTGCGGATAGCTTGCTGCAAGCGAACTGTTCAGGCCGACCATGTCGAGCAGCGATGCGACTGTCTCATCAGTGGATTTTGGCTTCACACCCTGCACGCGGTACGGTTCGAGCAACGCATCCCGGATCGAGTAATGTGGATCGATCGCCGAATAGGGATCCTGGAAGACTAGCTGCATGCGCTGGCGCAGGCGGCGCATGTCTCCGCGCGACAACGACGCCATGTCGACACCGTCGAACTGCACCTGTCCTTCGCTGGGGTTGATCAGGCGCAGCACCAGTCGCGCCAGCGTGGACTTGCCGCATCCGGACTCGCCGACGACGCCGAGGATCTGGCCCCGCTTCAAGGTGAACGAGACATCGCTGACGGCGTGGAACACCTTGCGCTTGCGAAACAGCCCGCCATCGCTGAAACGGCGGCTGAGCCCATTAACGGTAAGAAGGTTGCTCATGCTGCCTCCGCGACGTGGCAGGCCACGCCATTGCCGCTGGCGCCGACGCGCAGTTCGGGGATTTCGACGCGGCAGCGGTCCGCGGCACGGGCGCAACGCGGATTGAACCGGCAGCCCGGCGGCTGCGCCGCAGCGCTCGGGACCACGCCCGGGATGGCGCTCATCGTCCCGCGCGCCATGTCGTGTTGGGGGATGCAACGGATCAGCGCCTGTGTGTAGGGATGCCGCGGGCGCTCAAACAGCGCATCGACCTCAGCCAGCTCGACCACGCRGCCGCAATACATCACGGCGACCCGGTCGCAGGCCTGGGCAACGACGCCCATGTCGTGGGTGATCAGGATCAGGCCAAGCCCGCGCTGCCGCACCAGGTCGACGAGGATCTGCACGATCTGTGCCTGGACGGTGACGTCGAGTGCGGTTGTCGGCTCGTCGGCGATCAACAGCTCGGGGTCACCCGCCAATGCCATGGCAATGACAATGCGCTGCTTCATTCCACCGGAGAGCTGGTGCGGGAACAGGTCATAGACCGAGGCAGGGTCGGGGATGCGTAAATCGGCCATCAGCTCCAGGCTTCTTGCGCGCGCCGCACTTCGGCCGAGGCCGAGATGGAGGCGTGCGGCCTGATCTATCTGCGGCCCTATCCGCATCATGGAGTCGAGCGAGGTCATCGGGTTTTGCGTGATCAGCGCGATGCGCCCGCCACGCAGCCGGCGCAGCTGCCGCTCCGGCAGTCCGACCAGGTCGGTGCCGTCAAAGCGGATGGTGCCGGCGGCGACCTGGCCGCCGATACGTGGCAAAAGTCCCATGATCGCGGTTGCGGTCAACGACTTGCCCGAACCGGATTCGCCGACGATGCCGAGGATTTCGCCGCGGTCGACGCTCAGCGTGACCTGGTCGACCGGCGAGAAAGCACCGAACCTGATCCGCAGCATTTCCAAATCCAGCAGCATCGTTACGCCTCCCTGAACTTGGCGCGGACATCGAGCGCAGCGATCACCGCGTCGCCGAACAGGTTGATGAAGACGACCGTCAGCGCCACAGCGAGGCCAGGCAGCAGAATCACCCAGGGCGCGATGAACAGCTGGGCCGTGCCGGAACTCATCATCGCACCCCAGCTTGGCGTCGGCGGCTGTGCGCCCAGTCCGAAGAAGCCGAGCGTCGCCTCAAGGATGATGGCGTCACCCGTCGCCAGCATCGCCGCCACCAGAACCGGCGCCAGCGCGTTCGGCAGGAGGTGCGAAAACAGGACGTGGGTGTGGCCGGCGCCAAGGCTGATTGTCGCCTCGACATAGGTCTCGCTCTTCAGCGACATGATCTGGGTTCGCGTAAGCCGGGTGAACTGCGCCAGGTAGGCGATGGCAATTGCAATCACCACGCCCTCAAGCCCCGGCCCGATGATGGCGACCAGCATCAATGCGATCAGGATCTCGGGAAACGACCAGGTCAGGTCGATCACGGTCATGACCACCCGGTCGAACGTGCCACCGAAATAGCCGCAGGTGGCGCCCAGGACCAGGCCGAGAGCCACGGAAATGCCGATCGCCGTGACGCTGACCGAGAGTGAGGTGCGGGCGCCGGTGATCATCCGCGACAGCACATCGCGGCCGAACTCGTCGGTGCCGAACAGATGCGTCAGCGACGGAGCCTGGTTCATGATGCCCAGGTCCTGCTGGTCGTAGGGGTACGGCGAAAGCCACGGCGCAAACAGCGCGCCGATGACCAGAAGCAACAGAAACGCCCCTGAAATGCCGCCCTTGAAGGTCGAGACGGCCTTGAGCAGTGCCAATGCACGATGTCTGATCATGCCCGTGCCTCGCGCTGGCGTGGGTCCATCGCCGCCTGGACGATGTCGCCGATCAGGGCGCCGATGATTACGGCCATGGCCAGCATGAGCAGGCAGCCCTGCACCAGGGGATAGTCGCGCTGGTTCAACGCCCGGATCAGCAGCGAGCCCAGGCCCGGACGGGCGAAGACGTATTCGATCGTCACGGCACCACCCAAAACCCAGCCGATGCGCAGGCTGAGGATGGTGACGACCGGAACCATGGCGTGGCGGAGCACATGGCGCAGCTGGATGATGAAGGGTGGCAGCCCCTTGGCGTGCAACAGGGTCACGAAATCCTGTCGCGACGTCTCGATCATGGCGATCCGGGTGACCCGCGCCACCAGCGCGATGCCGCCGAGGCCGGCAGCGATCACGGGCAGGATGAGGGAACTCCAGCCGCGCGCCCCCGACACCGGGACCCAGCCGAGCCACACGGCGAAAACCAGGATCAGCAGCAAGCCGAGCCAGAAGCTTGGCACCGTCGAGCCGAGCAGGATGAAGCCGGTGATCGTGTCGTCGACGCGGGTACCCTGGTAGCTCGCCGCAATCACGCCGGCAGCAATGCCGGTCAGCGTCGAAAACAGCAGTGCCGCAACACCCAGTTCGAGGCTGTAGGGCAGGTTTCGGGCGATCAATGCGCTTACCGGGCGCCCCTGTATGATGGAGGTGCCAAGATCGCCGGTCAGAAGCCGTCCCATCCAGGTGACGTATTGCTCGACGAGACTACGGTCGAGACCGTACTTCGCCGCGATCAGCAGTCGCTGCTCCGGCGTCGAGCCAGCGCGCATGAGATTGTCGATGGGGTCGCCCGGCACCAGGTGGATGATGAAAAACACCACCAGCGAGACGACAAAGAAAACGGGCAGCAGCAGCACCAGCCGCCTCAAGGTGAAGCCGATCATAACGTTCTGCCGACCCGCTTAACCAATGACCTTGATGTCGACGGTCGTTGCCTGCACGAGCTGCGTGCCGCGCAGCTTTTCCGGCACTTCGAGCATTGTCTTGTTGAACGCATAGTTCTGCACCGGCTCGTGGATCGGCACGAACAGGAAGTTGCCGATCAGGTTCTCCTGATACTTCTTGAAATTGGCCACCCGCTCGTCCTGCGTCTTCGACTGCTGCATGGCGACGTTGCGAAGCTCCTGCGATTTCTCGTCCTGCCAGCCGGAGGAGTTCGGATAGGGAATGTTGGTGGTGCTGAAGAACCAGTCGAGAATGTCGGCGTTGTTCCAGCCATACTGACGCACCGCAAGCTGATGCTGGCCCTTCTTGAGCTGATCGACGACCGTCGTGCTATCGAAGATGTCGATCTCGACAACCATGCCGATTGCCTTGAGCTGCGCCTGGACTATCTCGGCAGTACGTTTGATCGCCGTCTCCGACTGCGCCGTCAGCTTGATCTTCAGCGGCTTGCCGTCCTTGCTCCGGAAACCGTCATCACCGCGCTGCCACCCGGCCTTGTCTAGAAGCTCGTTGGCCTTGGCCAGGTCGTGACGGATTTCCAGCTTGGGATCGATCTTCGATTCCACCAGCGTGCTGATCAGGAACTGGTGCGCTTCGAGGCCGACGCCGTTGAAGACGCTCTTGAGGATGGCGCCCTGGTCGACCGCCAGCGCGGTTGCCTGGCGCACGGCGGCATCGCCGAAGGGCTCGGCTCGGGTGTTGAACGCGAGGTACGTGATCCCGAAGCCAGGCAGGGTCCGGAAGTCCAGTATCTCTTCTGCCTGAAGTTGCGGCAGGAACTGGTCCGGCACGCCGAGCAGCAAGCCGACGCCGCCCGTCTTCAGTTCGAGGAAAGCCGTCGAGGCATCGGGAATTTCTCGCAGGGTCAGCCGCTTGATGTGCGGTGCTCCCTTGTTGTCCGAGAGGTCGCTGCCCCAGTTGTAATCCTCATTGGCAACCAGCACGGTTTCCTGGCCTACGGCAAAGCTCTCGAACTTGTAGGGCCCGGTTCCGACGGCCTCTGTCACACCAAAATTGTCACCGGCCGCGTCGTAGGACTTCGGCGACGGGACGCCCATGAAGGACGACGCCAGATTGAAAATCAAATTCGGCTCTGCCCGTTTCATGACGAAGCGAACAGTGTAGTCGTCGACAACCTCGACACGATCGACAGCGTCGACAAGGTACTCGTTGGCGCTGCCTTTGAACTTGGGGATCCACCACGCTATGGTCGCGGCATTAAACAGTTCACCATCATGGAAGCGAACACCTTGCCGCAACTTGAAGGTCCAGTTCATGCCGTCGACGCTGTTCTCCCAGGATTCGGCGAGATGGGGATGATAGGATTGATCGACATCCTGCTCGATCAATCGGTCGTAGATCAGGGTCGCGACGGTGCTGAGCAAGGTGGCCCGAATTGGATCGTGATGAGGGGCGCCGATTTCGGCACTGCCGAGAGCAAATACGGCCTCCGGTTCTGATGCCCGCGCTGAATATCCCCCAGCCAGGCCGAAGCCCGCGGCCAGCGTGACCACCGATACCGAAGCAAGAAACCCACGTCGATTCATGTTCAACCTCCCCTTGGAAAATTGGCAAAAGCCCGCCACGCCGCGGAAGCAGCATTTTTCGACAACAGACAAGAATTCGCGAGCTGGTACGGTCAGATGACCTGCGCCAGCTATGCGCCGTTTCCTCCTGGTTGCTGTTTAGTGCCGGCGCAAGCCCGCAACCCAGCAACGATTTTCTTCCCCGCTCCTCAACGAGGTGTGGCCAAGCTATTTTGAAAAAAAACAAACGTCAATCGATTCTGTGATAGAATTCTTACAAGAAGTCCCGCCCCAGACAGGGAGAGCAAAATGACGGAATCGGTCCGCCGAAGGCTTATCGAAAGCCTGGCCACCGCCACCAACGCCGAAAAGGCGCTTGCCAACTACATGTTGGCAAACTTGAACGGCGTGCCGTTCGAGACCTCGGCGACGCTCGCCGGCAAGGTCGGCGTCAGCGAACCGACTGTCGGGCGATTCTGCCGGACGCTTGGTTATGCTCGCTTCAAGGACCTCAAGGAGGACCTCCGCGACAACATCGGCACCCAGCCCTGGCTGGCCGGGGACCGGCTGAAGGAATTCCGCGACCGCAGCCAGAACGGCGATGCGCTGGCGCGCAGCCTGGAGCTGGAGATCGCCGCACTGCTCAGGATCTACGAGATCGCCAACACCAAGGAGTGGGCCCGCGCCGTCAAGCGCCTGGCCAACACGCCCCAGCTATTCGTCGCCGGCTTCCAGACCGAGCGCGGCATCGCCCAGTACTTCGCCAACCAGCTGCAATACCTTCGCCCCGGCGTTCAGCTAGCGGACATCGCCGGCGGTAATTTCAGCGAGATCCTGCTGAACCCACCCAAATCCTCTTGCCTGGTGATCTTCGAAGCCCGCCGCTATTCACGCCTGAACCTGCTTCTGGCGCAGGAAGCCAAGAAGGCGAAGATCCCGATCACGCTGATCACCGACGCCTTCTGCGACTGGGGCCGCGACCTCGCCGACGAAATGTTCGTCGTCCCGACCGAATTCGGCATGTTCTGGGAATCGACAGCGCAGATGGCCAGCCTCGGCAATCTGCTGATCAACGGCATATTCAACGAACTTGGGGTCACGATCGAAGGACGCATGAACCGGGTCTCGGAACTGCACGGCAAGATCACTGGCTACGTCGGCGACTAAGCGGGTGCCAGCGGTGCACAGTCGACTGATCCACGTTCAAACCGCGTTGTGGTAGCCCGCGGATTGGCTAGCGCTTTGGCAGCGGCGTCACGTTGGAGGCAGCTGTTGCCCGTGGCGCGTCGGCTCCTGCAATTTGGCCACCCGACGGTCGACATGCCGCAAAATCGACCCGACAAGAACAATACCAGTTTAACACCTGAAAAAAATTCTTCATAAAGGAGCGATTTTCCACAGGTGGCTCCGATGGGCGAACAGGCAATCCTCGACTTCCTCGCAAATCAGCTTTCGGGCGAGAGCGGCGAACCGCTCTACCGCCGGCTGGAAGACGCAATCAAGCAGACGATCAGTACCTCGCACCTCAAGCGGAACGCGGTCATTC
>NZ_JBFUIP010000004.1:0-89617 GCF_056401815.1 Aminobacter sp. P4_D5
GTCTTTCGATAGTTCCTCATCAGGATCACGACGAACGAAACCGACACCCCAAAATGTGCCGCCGCCGCATGCCGTGAGTGGCCAGCCTCGACAAACCGCACAACACGTTCACGCAAATCGAGCGAATAGGGCTTGGGCATGGCAAATCACCTCCGCACGGAAGTGAATCATGAACCCCACCTCACGGGAATCCCTCTCGATTCAATCTGAAAGTCCGATGCTCTAGACGCGCCAGCAAGCCTACGATGACGCGCATTGTTGGCGCCCCCTCACCGCCTCGCTGCGCGAGTGGTACCTCTCCCCCACTTTCGTGGGGGGCGAGGAACGGCGGAAGCGTCGCGATCCTTCCCACCCCCCTCTGCCCTGCCGGGCATCTCCCCCTCAGGTGGGGAGATCAGCAGCTTCGGCGTCGCGCCCAACCGTCTGCCGGAGTGAAGAAAGCGGCAGCGCTAAGCCCTTCGCTATGGCTCAGGGCCTTGAGTCGCTCGAAAAGCCCATTTGGGGGCTTTTCGTTCGCTAACGCGAACCGCCCCTCAAGTCCCCGCGTTATACGCAGCAATCGCCGCCATGTTGACGATATCGCTGTCCTTGGCGTTGAGCGAGACGATCTGCACCGGCTTGTTGAGGCCGACCAGAAGCGGGCCGATGACGGTGGAGCCGCCGAGTTCCTGCAGCATCTTGGTCGAGATGGCGGCGGAGTGGAATGCCGGCATGACCAGGACGTTGGCAGCGCCCGAGAGGCGGCAGAAGGGGTATTGCTGCTGCATCAGGCGGTGGTTGAGGGCGACGTCGGCGGCCATTTCGCCGTCATATTCGAAATCGACGCGGCGCTTGTCGAGGATCTTGACCGCTTCCTGGACACGCTCGGAACGCTCGCCGGGCGGGTTGCCGAAGGTCGAGTAGGCAAGCAGGGCCACGCGCGGCTCGTAGCCCATCTTGCGGGCAAAGTGGGCTGCCTCCTCGGCGATGTCGGCGATCTGCTCGGCGTTGGGCATGTCGTGGACGGCGGTGTCGGCGACAATGACGGTGCGGCCGCGCGCCAGCACGATCGACACGCCGATGACGCGGTGGCCGGGTTTTTCGTCGATGACGCGGCGGACGTCGTCGAGCACTGTCGAGTAGTTGCGGGTGACGCCCGTGACCACGCCGTCGGCATCGCCAAGGGCGACCATGCAGGCGGCGAAGTGGTTGCGGTCGTTGTTGATCAGGCGCTGGCAGTCGCGCAGCAGGTAGCCCTTGCGCTGCATGCGCTCGTAGAGGAAGTCGGCGTAGATGGCGTTGCGGCGCGACAGGCGCGCATTGATGATCTCGAGGCCCGGCTTGTTGAGGTCGATGCCGGCATGCCGGGCGTTTTCCTTGATGACGTCGTCGCGGCCGAGAAGAATGGCGGTGCCGAGCTTCTGGTTGACGTAGGAAACGGCGGCGCGCATCACCTGCTCCTCCTCGCCCTCGGCGAAGACGATGCGCTTGGGCTGGCGCCGGACGCGGTCGTAGATGCGCTGCAAGGTCGACGCGATCGGGTCGCGGCGGGCGGAGAGCTCGTTGGCGTATTTGTCGAGATCGAGGATCGGCCGGCCGGCGACGCCCGATTCCATGGCAGCCTTTGCGACCGCGATCGGGATCGCCGAGATCAGGCGCGGGTCGAACGGCACCGGGATGATGTAGTTGGGGCCGAATTTCGGCCGGTTGCCCTGATAGGCGGCGGCGACGTCGTCGGGCACGTCCTGGCGGGCGAGATCGGCGAGCGCCTGGGCGGCGGCGACCTTCATGGCGTCGTTGATGGTTGTCGCGCGGACATCGAGCGCGCCGCGGAAGATGTAGGGGAAGCCGAGCACGTTGTTGACCTGGTTCGGATAGTCCGAACGGCCGGTCGCCATGATGGCGTCGGTGCGGATCTCGGCGACCTCCTCGGGCGTGATCTCCGGATCGGGATTGGCCATGGCGAAGATGATCGGGTTCTTGGCCATGGACTGGATCATGGCGGGCGTCAGCGCGCCCTTGGCGGAGAGGCCGAAGACGATGTCGGCGCCGTCCATGGCGTCGGCAAGCGTGCGCGCCTCGGTCTTGACGGCGTGCGCCGACTTCCACTGGTTCATGCCTTCGGTGCGGCCCTGGTAGACCACGCCCTTGGTGTCGCACAAGATGACGTTGTCGGGGGTGAAGCCCATCGACTTGATGAGCTCGATGCAGGCGATGCCGGCGGAACCGGCACCATTGCAGACGAGCTTGGCCGTCTTCATGTCGCGGCCGGTGATTTCAAGCGCGTTGATGAGGCCAGCGGCGGCGATGATGGCGGTGCCGTGCTGGTCGTCGTGGAARACSGGGATGTCCATCAGCTCGCGCAGGCGCTGCTCGATGATGAAGCACTCGGGCGCCTTGATGTCTTCGAGGTTGATGCCGCCGAAGGAGGGGCCGAGGTAACGCACGCAGTTGATGAATTCCTCGGCGTCTTCGGTGTCGACCTCGAGGTCGATGGAATCAACGTCGGCGAAGCGCTTGAACAGCACCGCCTTGCCTTCCATGACCGGCTTGGAGGCGAGCGCGCCGAGATTGCCGAGCCCCAGGATCGCGGTGCCGTTGGAGATGACGGCGACCATGTTGCCCCTGGCGGTGTAGTCGTAGGCGCGGGAAGGATCCTCGGCGATGGCTTTGACGGGAACCGCGACCCCGGGCGAATAGGCGAGGCTGAGGTCGCGCTGGGTGGCCATCGGCTTGGTCGGCACGATCTCCAGCTTGCCCGGGCGGCCCATGGCGTGGAATTCGAGCGCCTCCTCGGCAGAAACGGAGGGGCCGGAATTGTCGGTTTTCTTGTTCGAGGCCATGGTGCGAAGCGATCCTACCCTTGAAATATTCTTTTTGTGGAGCGTTTTGGATTAAGGCTACACATCGGCGCTGTAAACCGCCAAGCAGAATAGCAGAATTCCTTTTTTGAAAGCTCAGGCGTGAACGATCGACCGACAATATCAGCGGAAACGCCGGTGCACGCCGCGCCGACGCCGATGATGGAGCAGTATATCGAGATCAAGGCGGCGAATCCGGACTCGCTGCTGTTTTACCGCATGGGCGATTTCTACGAGCTGTTCTTCGACGACGCCGAGAAGGCGTCGCGCGCGCTCGGCATCGTTTTGACCAAGCGCGRCAAGCATCAGGGCCAGGACATCCCGATGTGCGGGGTGYCGATCCATGCGGCCGACGACTATCTGCAAAAGCTGATCGGCCAGGGTTTTCGCGTTGCCGTGTGCGAGCAGATCGAGGACCCGGCGGAAGCCAAGAAGCGCGGCTCGAAATCGGTGGTCAAGCGCGACGTGGTGCGTCTCGTCACGCCGGGCACGATCACCGAAGACAAGCTGCTTGCGCCGCAGGAATCGAGCTTCCTGATGGCGCTGGGGCGGGTCAAGGGGGCGGGCGAAGCGAGCCTCGCGCTCGCCTGGATCGAGATCTCGACGGGTGTGTTTCGCGTTTCGGAGACGACGCCCGACAGGCTCGCCGCCGACATCTTCCGCATCGACCCGCGCGAGCTGATCGTCGCCGAGCCCGCGTTCCATGACGAGGAGCTCAAGCCGACGTTCGACCTGATCGGGCGCATCGTCAACCCGCAGCCGCCTTCCCTGTTCGACTCGACATCGGCGCCGGGACGCATCGCGCGCTTCTACGAGGTGGCGACGCCGGACAGCTTTGGCGCTTTCTCCCGCGCCGAACTTTCGGCGATTTCGGGCGCGATCGCTTATGTCGAAAAGACCCAGAAGGCCGAGCGCCCGCCGCTGGCCCATCCCGAGCGCGAGCAGGAAGGCTCGACGCTGTTCATCGATCCAGCGACGCGGGCCAATCTCGAATTGCTGCGCACGCTTTCGGGCGGCCGCGACGGCTCGCTGTTCCGCGCCATCGACCGCACGGTGACTGGTGGCGGCGCGCGACTGCTCGCCGACCGGCTGATGTCGCCGCTGACCGATCCGGAGGCGATCACCGGCAGGCTCGATGCGGTGTCGTTCTTCCTTTCGGAGACGAGATTGACCGAGGCGCTTCGTTTGAGCCTCAAGGGCGTCGCCGACATGCCGCGCGCGCTGTCGCGCCTCGCGCTCAACCGTGGCGGCCCGCGCGATCTGGGTGCCCTGCGCTCGGGCTTTTCGGCCGCGCGCACCATTGCCGGGTTGTTTGGGACCGCGCCGCTGCCGGTGGATCTGCAAAGGGCAATGGCAGCGATTTCAGCGCTGCCGGCCGACTTCGCCGACCACATCGATGCGGCACTTGGCGAGGAGCTGCCGCTGCTCAAGCGCGACGGCGGCTTTGTCCGCGCGAGCTATCACGCCGAGCTCGACGAGATGCGGGCGCTGCGCGACCAGTCGAGGCGGGTGATCGCCGGCATGGAGCGCGACCTGATCGAGGAGACCGGGATAAGGTCGCTGAAGATCCGCCACAACAACGTGCTCGGCTATTACATCGAGGTGACGGCCAACAACCAGGCGGTACTCAACGGAACCGACGAGGCCAAGGCGCGCTTCATCCACCGCCAGACCATGGCGAGCGCGATGCGCTTCACCACCACCGAACTCGCCGGCCTCGAGACCAAGATCGCCAACGCCGCCGATCGGGCGCTGACCATAGAGCTTGCCGCCTTCGACGCGCTGGTGGCGGAGGCAGTAACGAATGCCGACGCGATTCGTGCCGGGGCCAATGCGTTGTCGGTGCTCGATGTGTCGTCGGCGCTTGCCGTGCTGGCAGCTTCCGAAGCCTGGTGCCGGCCGCAGGTCGACCTGAGCCTCGCCTTCGAGGTCACCGGCGGACGCCATCCCGTCGTCGAACAGTCGCTCAGGCGAACGGCATCTGCGCCCTTCGTTGCCAATGACTGTGACCTGTCGCCGGCCGAGAATGGCCGCAACGGCGCGATCTGGCTGCTGACCGGCCCGAACATGGGGGGTAAGTCGACCTTCCTGCGCCAGAACGCGCTGATTGCCATCCTTGCCCAGATGGGTTCGTTCGTGCCGGCGGAAAGTGCGCATGTCGGCGTCGTCGACCGGCTGTTTTCGCGTGTCGGCGCCTCCGACGATCTGGCGCGGGGGCGCTCGACCTTCATGGTCGAGATGGTCGAGACGGCCGCCATCCTCAACCAGGCGAGCGAACGCTCGCTGGTCATCCTCGACGAGATCGGTCGCGGCACCGCAACCTTCGACGGCCTGTCGATCGCCTGGGCGGCGGTCGAATATCTGCACGAAAAGAACCGCTGCCGCGCGGTTTTCGCCACCCATTTCCATGAGCTGACGGCACTCTCGGGCAAACTCGAACGCCTGCACAATGTGACGATGCGGGTGAAGGAATGGGAAGGCGAAGTGGTGTTCCTGCACGAGGTCGGCAAGGGCGCCGCCGACCGCTCCTACGGCGTGCAGGTGGCCCGTCTCGCCGGCTTGCCCGACGCCGTCGTGGCACGTGCCAAGGAAGTGCTGCACCAGCTTGAAGAGGGCGAAACCTCGGGGAAAGCCAACCGGCTTGTCGACGACCTGCCGCTGTTTTCGGTTGCCGTGAAACGCGAAGCGGCTAAACCCGTCGCCAACGACGCGCTGACCAAGGCGCTGGAAGGGCTGAGCCCCGACGAGATGACGCCGCGCGAGGCACTCGACGCACTTTACAAGCTCAAGGGGCTTTCGGGCCGCTGACCGGCAAACCAGCCGCCGGAGCGGCTGGTTGTTTCGACCAAGACCTGACGATTGCAATGAACCGCTGGCGTCGAGTCCGTTGCTCCGCCCTGGCCCGTGCTAGAAATGCATCGTCAGGCCGAAGATCGGGCCTTGCTGGACGACGTCGAAGACAAAGCCGTCGTTTTCGTAATTGACGCCAAGCGCCCGATACCCCGCGATGGCGGAGAAGCGATCGTTGAAACGATAGCCAAGGGCTGCGGCAACATCCCAGTCGAGGTCCGCGCCGCCGGCTCCGACCAATCCCCATCCCGTAAAGAAGACCTTTGATGTGAAGGAGTAGTCGCCGCGGACGCCGACAAGGCCATCGACCCAGGTCGCGCCGTCGCTTCTCGACCTGCCGCCCAGAATGCCGCCACTGAAAGAAATCTCGGTATCGACCGACCAGACCCGCATGCCGCCGACGATATCGAACCGCCCGGCGTCGCTTTCGAAGACGGAGTAGCCCGCGCCAAGAAAGCCGGCAAAAGTCGTTGATGTCAGATCCACACTGTCCGCAAGGCGTTCTCGCGGAGTGCCGCGGCCGGACGATATCTTCGAATAGATGAGATCGCCAAAGATGCTGAAGGGCCCATTCCGCGCTTCCGCGATCGCCATCGCGGCAAAGTCGAGTTCATCGAGGATATCGCCAAAACTCGCATTGATATGGACTTCAGGCGAGCCAAACTGCGCCGTGTCACCTGAGAGCCCGGCCGCCCAGAAATAAGGCGTAACCGAAAACGTCCACCCCTGCTCGACGATCGGCGTCGCTACCGGACTAACCGGGGAAACAATGTCGGCAGCGACTGCGGGAACGGTGAGAAGGCCACCGAAAACGAGGGTCCAGACAAAACCAGCTTTCATTCCCATCCTCCGGAACGAGCGTTAATGTAATTGGCAACCGTTCCGAAGGGCAGAACCGGTCTTTGGCACGCGGCACCTACTGCTACGATGGTGTCCCCCTGTCCTGCGTTCAGCCTGCACTCTGCCGAACGAAGCACTCCGGGAGATTACACATAGACAGCCGCGTCGTGCGAGAGGGGCACACCCGAATTGCAAGAAGTGATGCTAAATTGCCTCACGCCTGCGCCGAACGTAAACGCCTTCCCAATCGCTCAAAATTGGCGTCTTAGGATGCCTAAAAAATCGCCAAATCATCAGCAAGTCTGGAAGACCCTCGTCCTCGGATGAGGTCACACGACAGGTGACGCCAGTCAAATAGGCCGACGTGGTGATGGTAGGCGAGCGACTTCTGCTTGGAACCATATGATGGCACCTTGCAGACGCACGCGCACTGCGCGAAAATGCAAGTATTAAGCAATGCTGTTCTGGAGGTCGATATGGGAAAACTTTTCGTTGGTGCGGCTGTTTTCTTCACAACTGCCTCAATTGCCTGGGAAGCCAGTGCATCGATCCCAATGGTGAACGCCACCTGCCCGGGCAAGATCGAAGTACACGCCGACAAGGGTGGTCCGATCTACATCAATGGCAAGGAAGGCAAGCTGAAGAAATTCAACAACAACTACTACGAGGCCAAGGGCAGCGGGGTGACGATCTCGCTCAGCATCAACCCGGATGGCTCGGCTGCCGTATCCTATACGGGCAAGGGTGGCGCGAACGGCATCTGCACGGTCAAGGAACACTGAGACACCGCTCGCAGCGCTGCCAGCTGTAACTCAGATCATTTCCAGCGGGCCCTTGCGGGCCGGCGGCGGAAAGAGGCGGTCGAGCTCAGCGAGATCATCAGCAGCAAGGCTGATGTCGCGCGCGGCAGCGTTCTGCCTGACATGATCGAGCCTGGTTGCCTTGGGGATGGCGATGACACCAGACTGCGCCATGACCCAGGCAAGGGCGATCTGCGCCGCAGTGGCATCGTGGCGGGAGGCGATGGCGGCAAGGCCCTTGTTGTTGGCCAATGCGCCCTGTTCGACAGGCGAATAGGCCATGATTGGCACGCCGCCTTCGCGGCACAACGGCATGAGGTCGTACTCGATGCCACGACGCGTCAGATTGTAGAGCACCTGATTGGTCTGGGCGTTCTGGCCCGCATGCAGGCGGCCGATTTCCTCCATGTCGTCGGTATCGAAATTGCTGACGCCCCAGTGGCGGATCTTGCCTGACTGGCGCAGTTCCTCGAACACGGCGATGGTTTCCGACAACGGCACGCCGCCGCGCCAGTGCAGCAGATAGAGGTCGATGCGGTCGGTGTGCAGGCGCTTGAGGCTTGCCTCGCAAGCCCTGACGACGCCGTTACGCGACGCGTTGGACGGCAGCACCTTGGAAACGAGGAAAACCTCGTCTCGACGCCCGGCGATGGCCTCCCCCACCACCTTTTCGGCGCCGCCGCTACCATACATCTCGGCGGTGTCGATCAGCGTCACGCCCAGATCGAGCCCGAGCCTCAGTGCCGCAACCTCGTCGGCTGTGCTGCCTCGCCCATCATCCAGGTGCCCTGGCCGAGCACGGGAACGACCTCGCCGGAAGGAAGTGTCGTTGTTCTGGGAGTCGACGGCATGGCGGGGCTCCGATCCGGTTTGAGCCGTTATCTCACTTCGCCGGGTTCGCGGCCAGCCAGGCTTGCATCTGCTTGATCGCGGCCCCCGGTGGCAGTGCTGTTGGCGACAGGTGCCGCCATATGCGCTGCGATCGGTGGTTTAGGCCGGTGCAGTTTCGAGCAGCACCGCTACCAGCATGCCGGCCGCCATCAGGCCGAGCACAATCTTCCTCATCCAGTTCATCCAAAAGTCCTTTTTCGGTGCCGGGCTTCAGAGCTTTAAGGCCCTGAGCCGCAGCGCGTTGGCAATCACCGACACCGACGACAGACTCATCGCGGCGGCGGCAATCATCGGCGACAGAAGCGTGCCGAGCACCGGATATAGGACGCCGGCGGCCACAGGAACACCCAGGACGTTGTAGATGAAGGCGAAGAACAGGTTCTGCTTGATGTTGCCGATGGTCGCCTGAGCCAGCTTGCGGGCGCGGACAATGCCGCCCAAATCGCCCTTGAGCAGCGTGATGCCGGCACTTTCCATCGCCACGTCAGCACCTGTGCCCATGGCGATGCCGACMTCGGCAGCGGCAAGTGCTGGTGCGTCGTTGACGCCGTCGCCGGCCATGGCGACGCCCTCGCCCTTGGCACGCAGCTCGTCGACCAGCGCCTTCTTGCTCTCCGGCAACATATCGGCGCGGACCTCGTCGATGCCGAGCTTCTGGGCCACCGCCTTGGCGGTGCGCTCGTTGTCGCCGGTCGCCATGATGATCCTAAGGCCGAGACCGTGCAGGGTGCGGATCGCCTCGGCAGCCGTTGCCTTGATCGGATCGGCGACAGCAACGATGCCGGCCGGCTTGCCATCAACGGCGACAAACATCGCGGTCTTGCCATCGCCGCGCAGGGCATCGGCGCTGGCTGCAAGCTCCGCCGTGTCTAGGCCGAGATCGGCCATCATCGCGGCATTGCCGAGCGCGACCTTGCGACCGGAGACGGTGCCTGACACACCCTTGCCGGTGATGGATTCAAAGTCCTTTGCGTCAGGCACGGTCACGCCGCGCCTGGCCGCTCCCTCGACGATGGCTTCGGCGAGGGGGTGCTCGGAGCCCTTTTCGAGGCCAGCGGCGAGCGACAGCAGTTCATCCTCCGCGATGCCCTTGGCGGCGACCACGTCGGTCAACTGAGGCCGGCCCTCGGTCAGCGTGCCGGTCTTGTCGACAATGAGGGTGGTGACCTTGGAGAAACGCTCCAGAGCCTCGGCATCCTTGATCAGCACGCCGGCCTGGGCGCCACGCCCGGTGGCGGTCATCACCGACATCGGGGTGGCAAGGCCAAGCGCACAGGGACAGGCGATGATCAGCACCGACACGGCAGAGACGATAGCGAAAACCATGCTCGGCTCGGGGCCGAACATCGCCCAGACGATGAACGAAACGATAGCGATCAGCACCACCGTCGGCACGAAATAGAAAGAGACGCGGTCGGCGAGGCCCTGGATCGGCGCGCGGCTGCGCTGGGCCTTGGCGACCATCTCGACGATCTGCGACAGCACCGTGTCGGCGCCGACCTTGTCGGCGCGCATGATCAGCGAACCGTTCTTGTTGAGCGTGCCGCCGGTCAGCCTTTCGCCTTCGACCTTTTCGACCGGGACCGGTTCGCCCGATATCATCGATTCGTTGACCGAAGATCGGCCTTCGAGAACGATGCCGTCGACGGGGATCGCATCGCCGGGGCGGATGCGCAGGCGATCGCCGCTGACGACTTCTTCCAGCGGCACTTCGCTTTCAGAACCGTCATCGGCGATACGCCGCGCCGTCTTGGGAGCGAGATCGAGCAGAGCGCGGATGGCCGAACCGGTGCGCTCGCGGGCGCGCAACTCCAGAACCTGGCCGAGGAAGACCAATGCGATGATGACTGCCGCCGCCTCGAAATAGACCGGCACCGAGCCGCCATGGCCGCGGAACTGATGCGGGAACAGATCGGGGAAGAGCGTGGCGACAACGCTGTAGATGTAGGCAGCGCCGACACCGAGCGAGATCAGCGTCCACATGTTGGGACTGCGGTTGAGAACCGAGTCCCAACCGCGATGAAAGAAGGGCAGCGCCGCCCACAGCACCACAGGTGTTGCGAGCACAAGTTCGAGCCAGGCGGCAGTTCTCTCGCCGATCCAGTCGCGAACCGGCAGGCCGAGCATCGGCCCCATGGCGATAATCAAGAGCGGGATCGACATGACCGCGCTGACCCAGAAGCGGCGGGTGAAATCGACGAGTTCGGGGCTTGGGCCCTCGTCGCCGGTCGGCATGACAGGTTCCAGCGCCATGCCGCAGATCGGGCACGAGCCGGGTTTGTCGCGGATGATCTCGGGATGCATCGGGCAGGTGTATTGCGCGGCTTTGGGCGCGGGTGCCACGGCCGGCTTGCCGCTCAGATACTTGGCCGGCTCGGCAGTGAATTTGCCCTCGCAGTTCGAGGAGCAGAAATAGTAGCCTGCGCCCTCGTGCTTGAGGAAATGTCTGGCGCTGTCGCGGGCGACGTCCATGCCGCAGACCGGATCGGCGGCGCTGATGTATTTTTCCGGCTCCTTGGCGAATTTGTCGCGGCAAGACGCGCTGCAGAAATGAAACAGATGGCCCTTATGTTCGAGCGTCGGCTTGCCGGCGGCCGGGTCGACGATCATGCCGCAAACAGGATCGCGAACGACTGTTTCCGCCGTGGCGGACGTCTTTGCCGGGTGATGATGGTGGGCGTGCTCATCGTTCATTGGTAAAATTCCACGCTGCTCGGACGAATCAGAATACAGGTTCCAGTACGTGGAAGGTCAATGCGAACCGCCTCCGGCAGATGCAGCACTTCTCAGCGCCATACCCATGGCAAAAAATTCGCGCTATAGACGCCGCCACAAGGGCAAGGCCAGCCGAGGCAGATGACGAAAATCCCGCTCAAGCTCGAACAGCTGATCGACGCTGACGAACTGCGCCGCCATCTGACGGCGTTGACCAGCGCCACGGGTGGCGAYGGCGCCGATCCGGCCCTTCGCGCCAAGGCCTTGCTGCTGTTCAAGGAAAAGATCGCCGCAGGCAAGAACGTCGCCGAAAAGATGCTGATGGACGACAGCAGCGGCACCGCCTGCGCGACGCGCATCTCGCACCTGATGGATGAGATCATCCGCGTCCTCTACGATTTCGCCGTCACCCATGTTTACCGGGCCAAGAACCCGTCTTCGGCCGAACGCATGGCGGTGGTGGCCGTCGGCGGCTATGGCCGTGGCACGCTTGCGCCGGGGTCCGACATCGACCTGCTGTTTTTGCTGCCCTACAAGCAGACGCCGTGGGGCGAGCAGATCGTCGAATACATGCTCTACATGCTGTGGGACATGGGGCTGAAGGTCGGCCACGCCACCCGCAATATCGACGAGTGCCTCAGGCTTGCGCGCGGCGACATCACCATCCGCACGGCGATCCTCGAGGCGCGTTTCCTTTGGGGCGAAGAACCGCTCTGCAACGAGCTGATCGAGCGCTTCGACCGTGAGCTGGTGAAGGATACCGGTGCCGAATTTGTCCAGGCCAAGCTCGCCGAGCGCGACGCCCGCCACGCCAAGGCAGGCGAGAGCCGCTACCTTGTCGAGCCGAACATCAAGGACGGCAAGGGCGGCCTGCGCGACCTGCACACGCTGTTTTGGATCGGCAAATATTACTACCGCGTGCGCACCGGCGCCGAGCTGATCGACAAGGGCGTGTTTACCGAAGGCGAATATGGCCAGTTCGTCGAGGCCGAGGATTTCTTGTGGGCGGTGCGCTGCCACATGCATTTTTTGACCGGCAAGCCGGAAGAGCGGCTGCATTTCGACATCCAGCGCGAGATCGCCGAGCGGCTGGGCTACACCAACCAGCCGGGGCTCTCGGCGGTCGAACGTTTCATGAAGGACTACTTCCTCGTCGCCAAGGAAGTCGGCGACCTGACTCGCATCTTCTGCGCCGCGCTCGAAGAAGAGCAGGTCAAGGACGTGCCCGGCTTCAACCGGTTCCTGCAGGGCTTTTCACGGCGCCGGCGCAAGCTTGCCGGCACCAGCGACTTCATCATCGACAACCATCGCATCACCGTCGCCGACGACAAGGTGTTCGAACGCGATCCGGTCAACATGGTGCGTTTCTTCTGGTTCGCCGACAGGCACGGGCTGGAGCTGCATCCCAACGCACTGAAGCTTCTGACCCGCTCGCTCGGGCTTGTCGATCGCGGCCTCAGGCGCAATGCCGAGGCCAACCGGCTGTTCCTCGACGTGCTGACCTCGGATCGCAACCCCGAGCTCAACCTCAGGCGGATGAACGAAGCGGGGCTGCTTGGGCGGCTGATCCCCGATTTCGGCAAGATCGTCGCGATGATGCAGTTTTCGATGTACCACCACTATACGGTGGACGAGCATCTGCTGCGCTGCATCGGCGTCTTGTCGGAGATCGAGCATGGCGACGGCRCCAAGATCCACCCGCTCAGCCACTCGCTGATCGGCGGCATCAAGAAGCAGCGCGAGGCGCTTTATGTCGCGGTGCTTTTGCACGACATCGCCAAGGGCCGGCCGGAGGACCATTCCGAAGCCGGCGCCAAGATCGCGCGGCGGGTCTGCCCGCATATGGGCCTGTCACCCACCGATACCGAGACGGTTGCCTGGCTGGTCGAGAACCATCTGGTCATGTCGATGACGGCGCAGACGCGCGACCTCAATGACCGCAAGACGATCGACGATTTCGCAACCGTGGTGCAATCGGTCGAGCGGCTAAAATTGCTGCTGATCCTGACCGTGTGCGACATTCGCGGCGTTGGTCCCGGCGTGTGGAACGGCTGGAAGGGCCAGCTTTTGCGCACGCTCTATTACGAAACCGAGCTTTTTCTGACCGGCGGCTTTTCCGAATTGTCGCGGGCCGAGCGCACGGCTGCGGCGCGCGAGACGTTGGCGACAGCACTTGCCGACTGGCCCGACGAGCTGCGCCAGAAATACGTCAAGCTGCACTATGACGCCTATCTGCTGACTGTCGATTTCGAAGACCAGAAACGCCACGCCGAATTCATCCGCGCCGCCGACGAGGCCGGCAAGCAGCTGTCGACCATGGTGCGGACACGCGAATTCGAAGCGGTGACCGAGATCACCGTGCTGGCGCAGGACCATCCCCGCCTGCTGTCGGTGATCGCGGGTGCCTGTGCTGCCGCTGGCGGCAACATCGTCGACGCGCAGATCTTCACCACCGCCGACGGGCGTGCGCTCGACATCATCCTGATCAGCCGCGAATTCGACCGCGACGAGGACGAGCGCAGGCGCGCCGAGCGTGTTGGCCAGCTGATCGAGGACGTGCTGTCGGGCCGGGCCTGGCTGCCGGAGATGATCGCCAAGCGCGCCAAGCCCAAGCGCGGCCAAAAGACCTTCCGCATCCAGCCGCGCGCCGAGATCCGCAACACCTTGTCGAACCGATTTTCGGTGATCGAGGTCGAGGGTCTCGACCGTCCCGGCTTCCTGTCGGAAATCACCGGCGCGCTGTCGGACCTTTCGCTCGATATCGCCTCGGCGCACATCACCACTTTTGGCGAAAAGGTCATCGACACTTTCTACGTCACCGACCTGACCGGCCAGAAGATCGAAAACCCGACCCGGCTCGAAAACATCCGCACAAGGCTGATCGCCACGCTCGATGGTCCCGCCGAGCGTATCAAGGCCAAGGCGGCAGCAGCCGAATGATGACGGCCATTGTCCCGCCCAAATCCGCAAGGCATCGTCGCACCCCATGTCACTGATCAAGAAATTCGCGACCGTTGCGTCGGGCACGCTGATGAGCCGCGTGCTGGGTTTTGCCCGCGAGATGCTGATGGCGGCAGCGCTCGGCACCGGGCCGGTGGCCGACGCCTTTTATGCCGCGTTCCAGTTTCCCAACACCTTCCGTAGGCTGTTTGCCGAAGGCGCGTTCAACGCGGCCTTCGTGCCTTTGTTCGCCAAGGAGATCGAGGCCAACGGCGTCGAGGGCGCCAAGCGCTTTTCGGAGGAAGTGTTCGGCGTTCTATTCTCGGCACTTCTGGTGCTGACAATCGCCATGGAACTGGCGATGCCGCTGATCGTGCGTTTCATCGTGGCCCCAGGTTTCATCGACAACCCGGAGAAATACGACCTGACGGTTGCACTGGCGACCATCATGTTCCCTTATCTGATCTGCATGTCGCTGGCGGCGATGATGAGCGGCATGCTGAATTCGCTGCGCCGCTATTTCGCGGCGGCGATCGCGCCGGTGTTCCTCAACATCATCCTTGTCGGCGTGCTGGCCAATGCCTGGTATCGCGGCCATGACGGGCTGGCGGTGGGCTATGCGCTTGCCTGGGGCGTGCTGGCGGCCGGGCTCGTGCAACTCGTCATCGTGTGGATCGCCGTGCGCCATGCCGGCATTGCCATCGGCTTCCGCAGGCCCAAGCTGACGCCGAACGTCAAGCGTCTTCTGTGGCTCGCGCTGCCGGCGGCGATCACCGGCGGCATCACCCAGATCAACACGCTGATCGGCACGGCCATCGCCTCGGGTCAGGAAAGTGCCGTGTCCTCGCTCAACCTCGCCGACCGGGTCTACCAGCTGCCGCTGGGCGTTGTCGGCGTGGCTGTCGCCATCGTCTTGTTGCCGGAACTGTCGCGGGCGCTGAAATCGGGCAATCTCATCGAAGCCGCCAATCTGCAGAACCGCTCGGTCGAGTTCACCTTGTTCCTGACGCTGCCGGCGGCGGCAGCACTGCTGGTCATCTCCGAACCGATCGTGCGCGTGCTCTACGAGCGCGGCGCGTTCGCCGCTTCCAACAGCACACCAGTGGTGTCGGCGATCCTTGCCATATTCGGCCTTGGCCTGCCGGCCTTCGTGCTGATCAAGGCGTTCACGCCGGGCTTCTTCGCCCGAGAGGACACGCGCACCCCGATGTATTTCGCTGCCATATCCGTGGCGGTCAATATTTCGGTAGCGCTGACGCTATTCCCCTCCTGGGGCGCGCCCGGCATTGCCGCGGCCTCCGCGGTCGCCGGCTGGGTCAATGCAGCGATGCTGCTGGGAACCTTGATCTGGCGCGGACAGTGGGACCGCGACGCCGCCCTGTTGAAGCGCATCCCGCGCCTCATCATCGCCGCCGCCGTGATGGCCGCAGGCCTGTGGTTCGCCGCCCGCGAGGCCGATCAATGGCTCGGTTCGGCGGCACCTTTCTACACCCAGGCCGCAGCGCTGGCCGTTTTGGTGACCGGTGCGATGATCGTCTATTTCGGCATAGCCTTCGGCATCGGCGGCGCCGACACAGGCATGATCAGGCGCAACATCAGGCGCGGGCGCGAAAGTCCTGCCGCCACGGCTGTCGAGCCTGAGTGAAATTGGTCTTTGCAATCATTGCTGCGGGTTGCCCGCGCCGTACCGGACGCTTGTAGGTCAAGCGGACAGGAAGAAGCGCGTGGCTGGAGAGAGGCTGTAGCTGGCCACCGCTGCAGGATTGCCTGACCGAGGATTTGGAACGAACTGCGGCTGCCTGTTCAGGCGGCACGAGGCGTAATCTTCTCTAGTTCGTCACCGAGCGTGCGCTTGCGTTCAAGCAACTCGAAATCCATCTGGAGGCCGAGAAAGAAGCCCTCGGATACTCCGAAATAGCGAGCAAGCCGCAGGTCCGTGTCTGCTGTAATAGCGCGCCTGCCGAGCACGATCTCATTGATGCGGCGCGGGGCCACACTGATCGCACGCGCCAAGGCGTTCTGACTCAAGCCGAGGGGCGTCATGAACTCGGCGGCCAGAATCTCGCCGGCGTGCGGGTTGTGGAGTTCTTCAGTGATAGTCTGCGATTTCGACATCGGTTGCCGCTCCTTCGGACCAGCGGAAACAGACACGCCACTGGTCGTTGATCCTGATCGAGAATTGCCCTTTTCGGGTTCCCTTCAACGCCTCCAGCCGATTGCCGGGCGGAACCTTCAGGTCGTCAAGCTTGCGCGCACTGTTGAGCATACGCAGTTTGACCAGACATTTGTCCTGAATGTCGGAGGGCAACCTCTGGCTTCGCTGGCCATGCCAAATTCGCTCTGTTTCGGCATCGGCAAAGCTCAATATCATTCGCCTTTATAACGCATAACGTTATACGCATCAACGCCCCCTCTTGATCGGGCCAACGCCATCGTTCATAAGCGCCTCTCGAATTTCGCCGCGCGCGAAACGGCCCTCCACAAGCCACGGGATCAATCATGACCGCCTTCAAACCGCTCATCTTCTCCGGCGTCCAGCCAACCGGAAATCTCCACCTCGGCAACTATCTCGGCGCCATCCGCAAGTTCGTCGCCCTGCAGGAAACCAACGAGTGCATCTATTGCGTCGTTGACCTGCACTCGCTGACCGCCCAGCTCGTCCATGACGATCTTCAGGGACAGACGCGCTCGATCACCGCGGCCTTCCTGGCCGCCGGCATCGATCCCACCAAACACATCGTCTTCAACCAGGCGCGCGTGCTGCAGCATGCCGAGCTGGCATGGATCTTCAATTGCGTGGCGCGCATCGGCTGGATGAACCGSATGACGCAGTTCAAGGACAAGGCCGGCAAGGACCGCGAGAACGCTTCGCTGGGTCTGCTCGCCTATCCGAGCCTGATGGCGGCCGACATCCTTGTCTACCGCGCCACCCATGTGCCGGTCGGCGACGACCAGAAGCAGCAYCTGGARCTGRCSMRCGACATCGCSCAGAAGTTCAACAACGATTTTTCCGCCCGTATCGCCGATCTCGGTATCGGCGTGGAGATGCAGGTGGGCGAAGAGACGGTCAACGGCTACTTCCCGATCACCGAGCCGATCATCGGCGGGCCGGCGGCGCGCATCATGTCGCTGCGCGACGGTTCAAAGAAGATGTCGAAGTCGGATCCCTCCGACCTGTCGCGCATCAACCTGACCGACGACGCCGACACGATCTCGAAGAAGATCCGCAAGGCCAAGACCGATCCGGCGCCACTGCCGAGCGAGCTCGAAGGCCTTAAGGAACGTCCCGAGGCGGAAAACCTCGTCGGCATCTATGCCGGCCTGGCCGACATCTCCAAGGAAGAAGTGCTGCGCCAGTTTGCCGGTCAGCAGTTTTCGGTGTTCAAGCCCGCCCTCGCCGACCTCGCGGTCGACAAGCTCGCGCCGATTGCCGGCGAGATGCGCCGCCTGATGGCCGATCCCGGCCATATCGATGCCGTACTGCGTGACGGCGCCGACCGCGCGCGCGTCATCGCCGAACGCACCATGAAGGATGTGCGCAACATCATCGGCCTGCTCGGCGACTGAAAAAGACACCGGCGCAGGCTGCTTGCGGGCAGCTCGCGCCGGTGGCAGATTGCTAGCCAAAATAGCGCGCGGATCMGGGTAGGAAATGGTCTCCAAACGTCTCAGCAAGGAAGCCGGTCACCGGCGCAAGTTCCTGGCGATCATCGACGACACGCCCGAATGCGAACGCGCAGTCGCCTATGCCTCCAAGCGCGCCAAGAGCACAAGCGGCGTCCTGGTTCTGCTTTACGTCATCGAGCCCGACGACTTCCAGCATTGGCTGGGCGTAGAGAAGATCATGCGCGAGGAAGCGACGGCGGCTGCCAACGGAGCGCTCGACACCCATGCGGCAAAAGTGCGCGAGACGCTGGGGATCGAGCCGGAACTGGTGGTGCGCGAAGGCCGCCCCGCAGACGAGATMCACAAGCTGATTGAAGATGACCAGGATATCGCTATCCTGGTGCTGGCGGCCGGTGCTGGCAAGGAAGGCCCTGGGCCATTGGTCGCCTCGATCGCCGGCAAGGGTGCCGCCTTCCCGATCCCGGTGACGGTAGTGCCGCAGAACCTGTCGGACGAAGAGATCGACAGCCTGGCCTGACGAGCAGGCGCAACATATTGGCGCGGAGGCGCGCCAGCGGCTTGAATGTCGGCCGTGTAAAGCCTAATTAGAACTATTCCAAACTGAGAACCCGCGCGCGCGGGCACGGAGACACGGCCATGTTCATCCAGACCGAAGCGACCCCCAATCCGGCGACGCTGAAGTTCCTGCCGGGCAAGGAAGTCCTGCTCGAAGGCACGGCCGATTTCCGCGATGCCGACAGCGCACGTGCCGCGTCCCCGCTTGCCGGCCGGCTGTTCGACATTCCCGGCGTCACCGGCGTCTTCTTCGGCTACGACTTCATCACCGTTTCCAAGGACGGTCCCGACTGGCAGCACCTGAAGCCGGCGATCCTGGGCTCGATCATGGAACACTTCATGTCGGGCGCGCCCGTCATGGCCGGCCAGGCTGCCGGTGGTGGTGGCCATCACGACGACCAGAATGAATTCTTCGACCAGGCCGACGCCGAGATCGTGGTGACGATCAAGGAACTGCTCGACACGCGCGTGCGCCCGGCCGTTGCCCAGGACGGCGGCGACATCACTTTCCGTGGCTACGAAAACGGAACCGTGTTCCTGCACATGAAGGGCGCCTGCGCCGGCTGCCCGTCGTCGACGGCGACGCTCAAGCACGGCATCCAGAACCTGCTGCGCCACTTCGTGCCCGAGGTTCAGCAGGTCGAACAGGTCTGAGGCTGCCCGACAATTCTACTGCGGGACGAATGCCCAACAGGGTCTCGGTGAGAACGCCAAATAACAAAAAACCGGGCCAAAGTGCCCGGTTTTTCGTTTGCGACGTCCGTGTTGCCTGGACGGTTCGCGCTTATTTCACGATGACCTTGGCGCCGACTTCGACGCGGTTGTAGAGGTCGATGATGTCCTGGTTCATCAAGCGGATACAGCCCGACGACATCGCCTTGCCGATGGAGTTCCACTCGGGCGTGCCGTGCAGCCGGTAGCCGGAATCGCCGCCCTTGTTAAAGAGATAAAGCGCGCGCGCGCCGAGCGGGTTCTTCAGGCCGGGCTCCATGCCACGGGCATATTTGGCGAGCTCGGGCTGGCGCTGGATCATCTCGCCAGGAGGCGTCCAGGTCGGCCATTCACGCTTGAGCGCGATGCGGGCGGTGCCCTGCCACTCGAAACCTTCGCGGCCGACGCCGATGCCGTAGCGCATCGCCTTGCCGTCCGGTTCGACGAGATAGAGGAACTTCTCACCGGTATCGATGACGATCGTGCCCGGCTTCTGGTCGGTCTCGTAGCGCACCAGCTGACGGTGATACTTGCTCGGGACCTTGTTGATCGGAATGGTCGGCAACTGATAGCCGGCATCCGTGCGCCCGCCATAGTCGTTGGAAAACATGCGCGAAACGCCGTCCGTCGAGCAGCCCGCGAGCGCTGTAGTGAGCGCCAGGGCGGCGACAATGGCAAACGACTTCAATCGCATATGCTGTTCCCAAGCTGGTGCGGCGTCCGGGCCGATTCGGCCTCATTTTTGCCACCATCCTTAAGGCCCCAGCCTTTTGCTTGCCAAGAGGAAGCAGGGGCATAAACCATTCGTGCACAAACGTTAGTGCCTCGATATGGCATTTCGGCAACACGTATCGCGGGAAAAGGCATGAAATTCAACGAGGAGCGGTAACGGATCCGTGAGCGGAAATGGGTCTGGAATAATCCAGCGAGCGGGTTCAAAACGTGAACAAATGATGCGATGATTGGTCCATGCCGATCATCTCACCACTTGCTTCGAATCCGCTCATCGACGGTCGCCAATCCGAACGTGCCATGCTTGTGCGCCGCGGCGTGCAGCGCCTGCTCATGCAGATGGGCGCACATGTGCTGCCCGAACTGTCGCTGGCGACCGGTCGGCGCGCCGACCTTGTGGCGCTGACGCGCCAGGGCGACATCTGGATCATCGAGATCAAGTCGTCGATCGAGGATTTCCGCGTCGACCGCAAATGGCCAGATTACCGGCTGCATTCCGACCGTTTCTTCTTTGCTACCCATCCCGACGTGCCGGCCGAGATTTTCCCCGAGGAGTGCGGATTCATCCTTTCAGACGGCTATGGCGCGGAAATCATGCGCGACGCACCCGAGCATCGCATGGTGGCTGCGACCCGCAAGGCGCTGATGCTGCGCATCGCACGCGCCGGTGCCGCCCGCCTGCTCTCCGCCGAACTCGCCGGCGTTTCGGTGCCGGCGCTGGAGGGGGAGAGTGAGTAAGAGAAGGCAGTAGGGGAATAGGGCAGTAGGGGAGTAAGAAAAGCCGCTGGGCAGACTTTGCTGCCTTACTGCCTTACTGCCTTACTGCCTTACTGCCCTATTCCCCTACTCCCTTCCTCAGCGCGGCGCCCGCTTGGCGAGAATGCGCTGGAGTGTACGGCGGTGCATGTTGAGCCGGCGCGCGGTCTCCGACACATTGCGCTCGCACATCTCGTAGACGCGCTGGATATGCTCCCAGCGGACACGATCGGCGGACATCGGGTTTTCCGGCGGGGCGGCACRCTCGCCCGCGGCGTTGGTGAGCGCGGCATAGACGTCGTCGGCATCTGCCGGCTTGGACAGATAGTCGATCGCACCAAGCTTCACGGCGGTGACGGCGGTGGCGATGTTGCCATAGCCGGTCAGGATGACGGTGCGGGTGTCTTCGCGGCGCTCGCGGATGGCCAACACGACATCGAGGCCGTTGCCGTCGCCCAGGCGCATGTCGACAACAGCGTAAGCGGGTGGACTGGCGCGCACCTTAGCGACCGCTTCCTCGACGCTCTCGGCGGTGTCGACGACAAAGCCGCGGCTTTCCATGGCGCGTGCCAGGCGCGTCACGAATGGCTTGTCGTCATCGACAAGCAACAATGAATGGTCTTCGCCCGGCAACCCGGCCGCAATGTCCTGGGTGGTCATCGCCTTTGATCCTTTTTGTCGTTGATCCCAGTCGTTCTTATGGTTTTACAAGCAGATATAGGTGCAAAGCCGCGATGTCCAATGGCCGGGTGCATGACCCGAAAATTGAAACCGATTTTCGGGAGGGATCACGCCCCAAATTCAATTGGTGCAGCGTCCTTTGCGCGTCATTCAAGGCTCAGGCAAGGCTCAGGCAGAGTCGAACATCGTCGACCCGGCCGGCAGCGGACTGAGGAAAGCGGCGCGCGGCCACGAGATCTCGACCACAGCCCCCTCGCCCGGCACGCTCGAATTGGTGAAGGTGATTTCAGCACCTGAACGCTCGAGCAAGGTCTTGGCAATGAACAGGCCAAGGCCAAGACCGCCGCCGGGTTCGGCTCCCTGGCGGGTCGACATATAGGGCTCGCCGATGCGGTCGATGATATCGGGCGGGAAGCCAGGGCCGTCGTCCATGATGGAGAAGCTGACATCGTCTGCGTCCCAGCTCCAGCGGATCGTCACGTGGCTACGGGCGAAGTCGACGGCGTTTTCCACCAGATTGCCGAGACCGTAGATGACGCCCGGGTTGCGATGTCCGACAGGTTCGGGGCCGATGCGTTCGCCCGGGTCGAGCTTGATCGAGATGCCGAAGTCGCGGTGCGGGGCGATGACCTCTTCGACCAGCGAGGTCAGCGGCAGGCGGGCAAGATGCTGTTCGCCCTCCGACGACAGGCTGGTGAGACGCTTCAAGATCTCGCGGCAGCGCTCGCTCTGGCTTCGCAGCAAGGTGACGTCCTCGCCATATTTCGGATCGTTGCCGAGCGCGCGTTCCATTTCCTTGGCGACCAGCGTGATGGTGGCAAGCGGTGTTCCGAGTTCGTGGGCGGCAGCGGCGGCGAGACCATCGAGCGCCGACAGATGCTGCTCGCGCTGGAGCACCAGTTCGGTTGCAGCCAGCGCATTGGCAAGCAGGCGCGCCTCGTCGGCGACACGGAAGGCATACATGGCCGTGAAGGCGATCGAGCAGCACACCGCGATCCAGATGCCCGATGTGTAGATGAAGGGCATGGCAAGCTCGATGCCGTCATACCAGGGCAAGGGCAGGTGGAAGAAGGCGAGCAGGCTGACGATGACGATGACAAGGCCAGCAAGGATGGTGGTGAGGCGCAGCGGCAGCGACGTCGCCGAGATGACGACCGGCACCGTCATCAAAAGCGAAAACGGATTGGTCAAGCCGCCCGTCATGTAGAGCAGTCCGGCGAGCTGCAGGCTGTCGAAGGCCAGGATGCCAAAGGCCGCGAACGGATTGAGCCGATGCGTGGCCGGATAGCGAAAGGCCAGGAACAGGTTGAGCCAGGCGGAACTGGCAATAAGGGCAAAACACAGGCTGACCGGCAGCGGGAACTCGAGCCAGTACGCAACGAAGATCACCGTGATGCTCTGGCCGACGATCGCCAGCCAGCGCAGGCGGATCAGCGTGTTGAGGCGGAGCCGGTGGCTGTGCTGGAGGTCGGGCGTGCGCGTGTTCATCTGCGCTATATGCGCTGGACGCGGCCCGCCGCCAAGAGCCAGGGCATTCGTCCCGAAAGAAACGGGACGAAGCCCCTAGTTTTTAGCTGGAGCATGATCTTGTTCGAAAACCGGCCTCCACTGGTTCGCTACGCGGACCTTCGGTTCGGGATCATGCTCTAGGTACCGCGCGGTTTGGCGCGGGCGGTTGCCTGAGCCTCCAGCGGATTGTCGGGCCAGACGTGGCGGGGATAGCGGCCGCGCATGTCGGAACGCACGTCGGCCCATGAACCACGCCAGAAACCAGGCAGGTCGCGCGTCGTCTGGATCGGGCGATGCGCCGGCGACAGAAGTTCGAGCGTGAGCGCGACCGTCCCGCCCGCGATCGAGGGGTGTTTGTACATGCCGAACAGCTCCTGCACGCGCACAGCCAGCACCGGCCATTCACCGTCATAGCGGATCGGCACATGGCTGCCTGACGGCGCCGTAAAATGGGTGGGCGCAAGCGTGCCGATCTTGCGCTGCAGGTCGTGCGGGACAAGCGACATCAGCCCATCGTGAAGTGTGCCCGCGCCAATGCGGGCAAAGGAGGCCTCGCCACGCAGGAAGGGCAAGAGCCAGTCTTCGAGGCGGTCGAGCAGGGCTTGGTCGGACATATCGGGCCAAGGATCGCCCAGACCACGATGCAGCCAGGACAGGCGCTGGCGCAAGGTCTCGGCCTCCTTGCCCCAGTCGAGCAGGTCGAGGCCGTGGGTGCGCAGCGCTTCAAGGATCGCGCAGTCGGCCTCTTCGCCCTTGGGTGCGGGCAGCATGCGTTCCGACAGGGTGACAGCGCCGATGCGGACGGTTTCGCGCACGCGCACCGAGCGCTTTTCCCTGTCGAAGCTGGCTTCGGTTTTCCTCTCCAGATGGGCAGAAAGGATGGTGCGAATATCGGCTTCCGAGACGGCGGCAGCTGACGAAATGCGGGCGTTCTGCGCCTTGCCCTGAAGATCGGCGACGACGAGATAGAGCTCGCCGGCCAGCGGGTCGGCGGCGTCGACAGCGGCACCGCTGCCATTGGCCAGCACGAAGCGGCCACGCTCGCCACGCGCCTTGGCGACCCGATCGGGCCAGGCAAGGAGAAGGAGCGTGCCGGGGGTGAGAGTTTCGGCCGACGCAGCTCCTCGCGCAGGTTCGCGCTGCCCCTCAACCCCTGACGGACCTTCTCCCCGTAAGGACGGGGAGAAGGAGGATGGCCGCAACGCTTGTGCCCCCCTCTCCCCGTCCTTCACGGGGAGAGGGTAAGGGTGAGGGGCGGCTTTTTCAGCAGCCCGCGCCAATCGTTCCGCCAGCTGGCGGGCGGCGTTGGCGCGCGGCGAGCGCTCGTTGCGGAAGCGCTGCAGACGGCGTTCGAGGTCGGCGCTGTCGCCGCCCAGGCCGCGCTCGGTCATCAAGACGGCAAGCTGTGCCGCCTCAACGGCTGCACCCTGGCGCGCCGCTTCGGCGACCATGTGGGCGAGACGGACCGGCAAAGCGAGTTTTCTCATGGCCTGGCCAGCGGCCGTCAGGCGACCGTCGGCGTCGATGGCGTCAAGCTCGATGAGGAGTGCCTTCGCCTCGGCCAATGCCGGTGCTGGCGGCGGGTCGAGGAAGGCAAGCGTGGTCGGATCGGCGACACCAAAGGCGGCGCAGTCGAGCAAAAAACCGGAGAGGTCAGCCTCAAGGATCTCGGGTGGCGAGAAGGCAGGCAGTGCGGCGGTCTGCTCGGCGCGCCAGAGGCGCACGGCAACGCCGGGGCTGGTGCGGCCGGCGCGACCGGCGCGCTGGTCGGCTGCTGCGCGCGAGGCGCGCACGGTTTCAAGCCGGGTGAGCCCGCTCGCCGGCTCGTATTTCGGCAACCGCGACAGGCCGGAATCGACGACGACGCGGACGCCGTCGATGGTGATCGAAGTCTCGGCGATGGAGGTGGCGAGCACGACCTTGCGGCGGCCGGCGGGCGCCGGCTTGATCGCGGCATCCTGCGCCTTGCCGTCGAGCATGCCATAGAGCGGCACGATGTCAGTGTCTGCACCAACGCGACCGGCGAGGCGCTCAGTGGTGCGCTCGATTTCGCGCTGGCCGGGCAGGAAGGCAAGCACGCTTCCCGGCTCATCGGCGAGCGCGTCGCGGATCGCCTTGGCCATCGCGTCCTCGACTGAAACGCCTGCCGGGCGCTCGTCGTAGCGGATGTCGACGGGGAAGCTGCGGCCCTGGCTTTCGATGACCGCCGCACCGTCGAGCAGTCTGGACACACGCGCCCCGTCGAGCGTCGCCGACATCACCACGAGCCTGAGATCGGGACGCAGCGCGCCTTGCACGTCGAGCGCCAGCGCAAGTCCGAAATCGCCGTCGAGCGAGCGCTCGTGGAATTCGTCGAACAGCACGGCGGCCACGCCCGGAAGCTCGGGATCGTCGAGGATCATGCGGGCCAGAACGCCCTCGGTGACGACGAGGATTTTTGTCTTCGCGCTGACCTTGTTTTCCATGCGCATGGCATAGCCGACCGTTCCACCCGGCTCTTCGCCGAGCAGCGAAGCCATGCGTCGTGCTGCGGCGCGGGCAGCTAACCGGCGCGGTTCGAGCAGGATGATCTTGCCATCGCCGCGCCAGGACGCATCAAGCAATGCCAAGGGAACGAGCGTGGTCTTGCCGGCGCCGGGCGGGGCGACCAGCACGGCGCTGTTGCCGGAAGCTAGAGCCTCGGCAAGTTGCGGCAGGACCGCCGTCACCGGCAGGTCGGGAAGCTTGGTCATGAAATCGTTCCGGGCGTCGTCTGCGGTCGAATATCAGCGGAAGCAGGCAGGAGGCAACAAGGGACGACACCCAAGCGCCGTGCGGTCATTGCACCGTCTGAGTTTCGACCCGACGTGTCGGCAGGCTGCAGCCTAGTCTTACGGTACGTCGCGAGGATTGATCGATCCGGCAGCTGGTCGCCCTTCCCCTGCCCGAAACGGACAATATGTGACGGCTCCCTGATAGTTTTGCGACAGGAGAGGGTCCATGGCGCAGATGGTGCATCCTTTGGTTGGCGACGTGCCGGTGGGGTCTCGGCGGGGCGAACAGTTCCGGTTCCTTGCCTGTGCCGTGGCGCTTGTCGGGGCGGTCACCGTCGCCTCGGCACTGGCGGCAATCATTGCGCCCGGCATCCGCTCGCTGCTGTTGCAAGAGGACGGCATCGTCGAGACTGGAACTGTGGTTTTCCTGGCCGTCGCCGTGATCGGAGCAAGTGTCGCAACGGCGCTTCGCGGGATGCGCGTGCCGCTGGTGCTGGCGGGCCTGATCGGGCTTGCCGAGCTTCTGGACGAAACCAGCTTCGGCTCCCGGTTGTTCGGGTTCCAGCCTTTGCCGCTTTATGGCGGCGGACAACTCGACGGCTTCCACGATTTGCTGATCCTGGCCTATCGGCTTTTACTGGGCATCAGCCCAAATCTCGCCTGGATTCTGGTTGGCCTGATGCTCGCAATATCGGCGGGACTGCTGCTGTTCGCCCTGCGCCAGATCGCGCGCAATATAAGCGGGGCGTCGACATGGCTCTCAGGCCACGTGCTGCTTTTCCTGCATGTCGGCTTCATCGGGCTGGCGCAGGTGATCGACATCGCCGCATCATCGCGCGCGTTCKCCGCCGTCGAGGAAGTGCTCGAACTCAACGCCGCGATATTGCTGGCGTTTTATGTGGTGCAGATGGGTTGGGCTGCGGCGGGGCTCCCCCGAAACCCTCATGGTGAGCCTGTCGAACCATGGGTTTTGGGGCAAACTGGACATGGTGCCCAGCGCCCTCGTGGTTCGACAGGCTCACCATGAGGGCTACGGAAGCGCTTTAGCCTTCCCTACCTCACCTTCACCCACTTCTGCTCGGCGAATGACTTAGCCATAGCGTGCACGGTGCGCTCGATCTCCAGCCCTTCGTCGAAGTCGATGACATGGGCGGCTTGGCCAGCGATCCGCGACAGCAGTTCGCGGCACTCGATGGTCTTCAAATCGTTGAAGCCGAGGCCGTGGCCGGGAGCTGGGATGAACTTGTCATAAGGCGCATGGACGGGTGCCGCGAGGATGGTGCGAAAACCCTGCTCGGTCGGCCGGTCGGAGGTGACGTAGAGCTGGATTTCGTTGAAGCGCTCCTGGTCGAAGACGATGGAACCCTTGGAGCCGAAGATCTGGACCTGGATGCGGCCCTTGCGGCCCCAGGCGGAGCGGTTGACCAGCAGTGTGCCCGACACGCCGTTTTCAAGATGGATCAGGCTCGAGGCGATGTCGTAGGTTTCGACCGCGCGGCGCCCGCCACCCGTAACCTGCCGGTCCGGATAGGGTTTGGCCATATCGCACATCACCGAGCCGACGCGGCCGAACAGGGCTGAAATCAGCGACAGCGGGTGGACGGCGAAATCGTCGAGCGCGCCGTAGCCTGATGTCGCCTCATGCTTCCAGAAGAACGGCGCGTCGGGGTCGGCCATGAAGTCCTCGTCCATCTCGACGCGGAGATGGTTGACCTCGCCGATGATCTTTTCGTCGAGCAGCTTGCGGATGTGCCGGATGGTCGGGCTCTGAATGTAATTGTAGCCGAGCACGGCCACCTTGCCCGACTTGCGGGCCGCAGCCGCCATGGCCTCGGCCTCGGCAAGGGTGGGCGCCATCGGCTTTTCGCACCACAGATGCTTGCCGGCCTCAAGGATGGCGATGGCCATCTCCGGATGGAACTGGTTGGGCGTGGTCAACGAGACGATGTCGACCTCGGGATCGGCGAGCACGGCGCGCCAGTCGCCCGAGGATTTTGYGAAACCGAGCTCGGTGGCGCGGCTCGCCGCGAGATCGGCATTGGCTTCGCCAAGATGGGCGAGCCGAACCCGAGGTACATCGCCGAAGACGGTGCTGACGGAATTCCAGGCGAGCGCGTGGCACTTGCCCATGAAGCCGGTTCCGATAAGTCCTACACCTGTCACTTCACGCTCTCCCGGTTTATAGAAGTGGCATTGCCGTTGACGGACTGAATAGTCGAATTTTGTCGAAAATGGAACATACAGTTCATTTTATTTGGACAGGCGGCCGCGGCATCGATATGTTGCAATGGGCGGAGACGGAATGGACCAGATGAACGAGACGATGTCGGAGGCGCTGCCACGCGATTTCGAGGCCTTGCGGGCGCTGATCCTCGATCGCCGCCAGTCGCTGCCCAAGCGCATCGCGCAGGTGGCTGCCTACGCGCTCGACAATCCCGACGAGATCGCCTTCGGCACTGCCGCCAGCATCGCGACATCGGCGGGCGTGCAGCCCTCAACGCTGATCCGCTTCGCCCAGCATCTTGGTTATGACGGCTTCACCAGCCTGCAGCAGGTTTTTCGCGAGCGCCTGAGGGAGCGCACGACATCCTACGAGGAACGGCTGACCGTGGTGCGCGGCGATGCCGACGAAGGCACCTCCAACCGCCGCATCGTCGACGGTTTCCTGGCTGCCGCCAGCAAGTCGCTCGACGTGATGTCGCGCAATCTCGACGACGAAACCCTCGACCGCGCCATCGATATCCTCAACGGCGCCGAGACGATCTACATCCTGGCACGCCGCCGCTCCTATCCGGTCGCGAGCTACATCGCCTATGCGCTGGGCAAGCTCGGGGTGCGCAGCCAGCTGATCGAATCCGCCTCGGGCCTCAGCCCCGAGATCATCTCGTTTGCCTCGTCCAGGGACGCGGTGATCGCCATCAGCTTCTCGCCCTATGCCTCGGCGACCATCGAGGAGGCGCGAATTCTGTCGGCGAACAACGTGCCGGTCATCGCCATCACCGACAGCGCGTTTTCGCCGTTGGCGCAGTTCGCCAAGGTGTGGTTCGAGGTGGCTGAAGCCGATTTCGGCGGCTTCCGCTCGCTGGCCGCGACCATGGCGCTGGCGATGGGGCTGACCGTCGGCGTCGCCGAACTGAGGCGCGGCCGAAAGGGCAGGAAATCCGCCAATTCCAGGGGCTGAGCCAGCAGTTGAGCTGCGCTCGGTGCATGGCAGCTTCCCGCTGTTGTCATGCCAGAATGCCCCTCAGGCGAAAAATAGTTGACGCAAGGGCGATAGTGGCTCAATCCCACTGTTAGCCATCTATTGTATGAGAGAGCCCCATGCCTGTTTATCGTTCGCGCACCACCACACACGGCCGTAACATGGCGGGTGCCCGTGGCCTTTGGCGCGCCACCGGCATGAAGGACACCGATTTCGGCAAGCCGATCATTGCGGTGGTAAATTCCTTCACCCAGTTCGTGCCGGGACACGTGCATCTCAAGGATCTCGGCCAGCTGGTCGCCCGCGAGATCGAGGCGGCCGGCGGCGTGGCCAAGGAATTCAACACCATCGCSGTCGATGACGGCATCGCCATGGGCCATGACGGCATGCTSTATTCGCTGCCGASCCGCGAGMTCATCGCCGACAGCGTCGAATACATGGTCAACGCGCACTGCGCCGACGCSATGGTCTGCATCTCCAATTGCGACAAGATCACGCCCGGAATGCTGATGGCTGCGATGCGCCTGAACATCCCCGCCGTGTTCGTCTCCGGCGGCCCTATGGAAGCCGGCAAGGTGGTGGTCGCCGGCAAGACCGTCGCGCTCGACCTGATCGACGCCATGGTAGCCGCCGCCGACGACAAGGTTTCGGACGAGGACGTCAAGGTCATCGAGCGCTCGGCCTGCCCGACCTGCGGCTCGTGCTCGGGCATGTTCACCGCCAATTCGATGAACTGCCTGACGGAAGCGCTCGGCCTGTCGCTGCCCGGCAACGGCTCGACGCTGGCGACGCACGCCGACCGCAAGCGCCTGTTTGTCGAGGCCGGACATCTGATCGTCGACCTCGCCCAGCGCTATTACGAGCAGGACGACGCTAGCGTTTTGCCGCGCAATATTGCCTCCAAGGGCGCGTTCGAAAACGCCATGGCCATCGACATCGCCATGGGCGGGTCGACCAACACCGTGCTGCACATCCTTGCCGCCGCCATTGAAGGCGAGATCGACTTCGACCAGGACGATATCGACCGCCTGTCGCGCAAGGTGCCAGTGCTGTGCAAGGTGGCGCCCGCCAAGGCCGACGTGCACATGGAAGACGTGCACCGCGCCGGCGGCATTTTTGCCATCCTCGGCCAGCTCGACAAGGCCGGCCTGCTCAACCGCGACCTGCCGACCGTACACACGGCAACGATCGGCGAAGCCATCGATCATTGGGATACCTCGCGGACCAAGAGCCAGGCGGTGCGCGACTTCTATCTCGCTGCTCCCGGCGGCGTGCCGACACAGACAGCCTTCAGCCAGGACCGACGCTGGGACGAGCTCGACCTCGATCGCGAAAAGGGCGTCATCCGCTCGGCCGAACATGCCTTCTCCAAGGACGGCGGCCTTGCCATACTCAAGGGCAACATCGCGCGCGACGGCTGCGTGGTGAAGACCGCCGGCGTCGACGAGTCGATCCTGAAATTCTCTGGCCCCGCTCGCGTCTTCGAAAGCCAGGACGCTTCGGTCAAGGCGATCCTCAGCAATGAAGTCGTGGCCGGCGACGTGGTGGTTATCCGCTACGAGGGCCCAAAGGGCGGCCCCGGCATGCAGGAGATGCTCTATCCGACCAGCTACCTCAAGTCGAAGGGCCTCGGCAAAGCCTGCGCGCTGCTCACCGACGGGCGCTTCTCCGGCGGCACGTCCGGCCTGTCGATCGGCCACGTTTCGCCGGAAGCGGCGAATGGCGGCACGATCGGGCTGGTGCGCGAGGGCGACATCATCGACATCGACATCCCCAACCGCACCATCAGCCTGCGCGTCGACGAGGCCGAACTGGCAAGCCGCCGCGCCGAACAGGACGCCAAGGGTTGGAAGCCGGTGGAGGTGCGCAAGCGCAAGGTGACCAAGGCGCTGAAGGCCTATGCGGCATTCRCAACGTCCGCAGATCGCGGCGCGGTGCGCGACCTCGGCGACTTCGAGTAAGATCAAGAGATTTTGAAATGACAAAGGGCCCGCACCGAGTGCGGGCCCTTTGTCTTTGCGGGACCAGGAAGTTCCGCCATGGCATCGTTGATCCAGCGCCATTCGAACCGAGCTGCCGCCGAGCTTGGCGACTTCGCCTGTGGTCTAGATTTTGTCGACCATGCCGCCCCTTTTTGGCGCTTCACCAAGTTGAGGGTCAACACCCCCCGCGCGAAATGGATTGCGTGTCGCGCGGATTTTCTACGGCCACCTGAGATTTTCCTTCTCAAGATGGCCGCCGAATTGAAATTCCCTACCTTTGTTAGAACCGGCCCTCACAGATAAATGCGCCGATGCTGGCCAGATGCGGCCGAGGATCAACCGCACGGCGGGTGCCCGCCCGCCCGACATGAGGTAAGCTCGATGACTGCGAAGGGAGAAGCCGCCATGGCCCGTCTCAATCCACCCTTCAAATCCGTGCTCGATTTGATCGGCGAAACACCTGTCGTCGAGCTGACGCAGTTCGACACCGGGCCGTGCCGGCTGTTCATCAAGCTCGAAAGCCAGAACCCCGGCGGCTCGATCAAGGACCGCATCGCGCTGTCGATGATCGCCGCGGCCGAGCGCGAGGGCAAGCTCAAGCGCGGCGGCACCATCGTCGAGGCGACCGCCGGCAATACCGGGCTCGGGCTCGCCCAGGTCGGCATCCCCAAGGGCTACCGCATCATCCTTGTCGTGCCCGACAAGATGAGCCGTGAAAAGATCCAGCACCTGCGCGCGCTCGGCGCCGAAGTTCGGCTGACGCGCTCTGACGTCGGCAAGGGCCATGCCGAATATTACCAGGACATGGCCGAGAAGATCGCAGCCGAAATTCCCGGCTCGTTTTACGTCAACCAGTTCGCCAACCCGGCCAACCCCGAGGCGCATGAGACCACGACCGGACCGGAAATCTGGGAGCAGCTTGAGGGCGACGTCGATGCGGTTGTGGTCGGTGTCGGCTCAGGCGGCACGCTGACCGGGCTCGGGCGCTTCTTCGCCAAGGTTTCTCCCAAGACGGAAATGGTGCTGGCCGATCCCGTCGGCTCGGTGCTGGCGCCGCTGATCAAGACCGGCAAGATGGAAGAAGCGGGAAGCTGGACGGTGGAAGGCATCGGTGAGGATTTCGTACCGCCGAACGCCGACCTTTCACTGGTCAAGAAGGCCTATTCGGTGACCGACAAGGCGAGCATGCTGGCGGTGCGCGACCTGCTTGCCAAGGAAGGCATCTTGGCCGGCTCGTCGTCGGGCACGCTGCTGTCGGCGGCACTGCGCTACTGCCGCGAGCAGAAGACGCCGAAGCGCGTCGTGACCTTCGTCTGCGACAGCGGCAACAAATACCTGTCCAAGGTGTTCGACGATTTCTGGCTGGCCGAACAGGGCCTCGATGAGCGCGAACAACATGGCGATTTGAGCGACCTCGTTGCGCGTTCTCACCGCGAAGGCGGCACAGTGTTTGTCAGCCCTGGCGACAGTTTGCTCACCGCCTATGGCCGGATGCGGCGCGGGGACGTGTCGCAACTGCCGGTGCTCGACGAGGGCAAGCTGGTCGGCATCGTCGACGAAAGCGACATCCTGGCGGTTGTCGAGGGCCCCTATGACAGCCGCTGGAACCGCTTCAACGCACCGGTCGCAACCGCGATGAGCAAGGACCTGCACACGCTGCAGGCCAATCAGACGCTCGATGCGCTGCTGCCGATATTCGACCGCAACGAAGTGGCAATCATCTTCGACGGCGAAGACTTCATCGGGCTGATCACCCGCGTCGACCTCATCAACCATCTCAGGCGGGCAAAATGACCACTGCGAAGAACCGGCTGGCTTTTTCGACACGCACCATCCATGGCGGCCAGAGCCATGACCCGACGACCGGCGCTGTGATGGTGCCGATCTATGCGACCTCCACCTATGGCCAGCAGAGCCCCGGCGTGCACAAGGGGTTTGAATACGCCCGCAGCCAGAACCCGACGCGCTTTGCCTTCGAGCGCGCCATCGCCGATCTCGAAAGCGGTAGCGCCGGCTTCGCCTTCGCCTCGGGGCTGGCGGCCATCGCCACTGTTTTCGAGCTGCTCGATTCAGGCGCGCATATCGTTGCCACCGACGACATCTATGGCGGCACGTTCCGGCTGCTGGAACGGGTGCGCAAGCGTACAGCCGGACTGCAGGTGAGCTTCGTCGACTTCACCGATCTTGCCGCCGTCGAAGCCGCTATCCGCCCCGAGACCAAGATGTTGTGGGTCGAGACGCCGACCAATCCGCTGCTGCGCGTGGTCGATCTCGAAGGCGTTGCGGCACTCGCCAGGCGCAAGGGCGTGCTGACGGTCGCCGACAACACCTTCTGCAGCCCCTATCTGCAGCGGCCGCTGGAACTCGGCATCGATATCGTGGTGCATTCGACGACGAAATATCTCAACGGCCATTCCGACATGGTCGGCGGCTGTGTCGTCGTTGGCGACAACAAGGATCTGCGCGACCAGCTGAAGTTTTTGCAGAACGCAATCGGCGCGATCTCGGGACCGTTCGACAGCTTTCTGGCTCTACGCGGCATCAAGACTCTGGCGCTCAGGATGGAGCGCCATTCGCAGAATGGGGCGAAGATCGCGCGCTGGCTGGAGGCCCGCAAGGATGTGCGCCGGGTGATCTATCCCGGTCTCGAAAGCCATCCCCAGCACGCCATTGCCAAGGCACAGATGTATCATTTCGGCGGCATGATCACAGTCGAACTCGACCGCGATCTCGCTGCGACTAAGCGTTTCCTCGAACGGACTCAGCTGTTCACGCTGGCCGAAAGCCTCGGCGGTGTTGAAAGCCTGATCGAGCATCCGGCACTGATGACGCACGGCTCGATACCGGCGGAAAAACGCGCAGCAATCGGCATTTCGGATTCGCTGGTGCGGCTRTCGGCCGGCATCGAGGATGGCGACGATCTGATCGCCGACCTTGAGCAAGCGCTGGCGGGGTGATTTTCCCCTCTACTCTCGTCTGGGAGGCTTGCGCTCGCCCCTCACCCTTACCCTCTCCCCGTGAARAACGGGGAGAGGGGGRCGTCGGCGTTGCGACCAGCCTCCGTACTTACGGGGAGAAGGTCCCGGCAGGGGGATGAGGGGCGGCGCTATCGTCTGCTTGTTACGTCAGGCGCTCTCGAAACCGACCAGGAACTTGCTCAGCAGCGCATCGAGCGCTGCCCGCTCCTGGGCGGATAGCATTTGAACGATGCGCGTCTGCGTCGCCACATGGTCGGCCACGGCCGCGTCGATGGTGGCAAAACCCTTTTCGGTCAGCGAGACGATGAAGCTGCGGCGGTCGCCGGGATTGAGCGTGCGCGCGACAAGCCCTGCCTTTTCCAGCTGGTCGACACGGTTGGTCATGGTGCCGGAGGTGATCATCATGGTGGCGGAGAGGTCGCCGGGGGACAGCGCATAAGGCGGTCCCGAGCGGCGCAGCGTTGCCAGCACATCGAAGCTGGCATAGTTCAGCCCGTGCGCTGCGAAGGTCTTTTCCATCTCGCGGCCGAGATGCTGCGAGAGCCGCGTCAACCGGCCGATCAGGCCCATCGGCGCAACGTCGAGGTCGGGCCGTTCCCGGTTCCATTGGGCAAGAATGTCATCAACGCGATCCATGCCGCACCATCGAGAAATAATATCTTGACGTCAAGAGAATCTATATTACCTTGATATCAAGATATTTGATCTCAAGAGAGATGCAGCGATGACGACGCGCAACACCGACCTGCTTTTGACGGCCATCGCCCCGGCGATCTGGGGCAGCACCTATCTGGTGACGACCGAGTTCCTGCCCGCCAGTTATCCGCTGACGGTGGCCATGCTGCGGGCGCTGCCTGCCGGCCTGTTGCTGCTGCTTGTGGTCCGGCAGCTGCCGCATGGCATCTGGTGGGCCCGGGTTCTGGTGCTCGGCGCGCTCAATTTCTCGATCTTCTGGTGGCTGCTATTTGTCGCCGCCTACCGCTTGCCCGGCGGCGTTGCCGCGACTGTCGGCGCGATCCAGCCGCTGATCGTCATTCTGCTCGCCCGCGCCCTGCTCGGCTCGGCCATTCGCCCGATGTCCATCATGGCTGCGATTGCCGGCATGGGCGGCGTGGCACTGCTGATCCTGACGCCGAATGCGGCGCTCGATCCGATCGGCATCGTCGCCGGTCTGGCCGGTGCCGTGTCGATGGCCGCGGGCACGGTGCTGAGCCGCCGCTGGCAGCCGCCTGTCTCACCGCTGACCTTCACGGCATGGCAGCTGACCGCCGGCGGCGTGCTCCTGCTGCCGGCTGCGCTTTGGCTGGAACCGTCGCTGCCTTCACTGACAACCGCCAACCTGCTCGGCCTCGCCTGGCTTGGCCTGATCGGTGCGGCTTTTGCTTACATTCTGTGGTTCCGTGGCATCTCGCGATTGGAGCCATCGGTGGTGTCGTCGCTCGGCTTCCTCAGCCCGATGACCGCCGTGATCCTCGGCTGGTCGGTGCTCGGCCAGTCGCTCAGCGCAGCGCAGATATTCGGCATGGTCGTGGTACTTGGCAGCGTCTGGCTCAGCCAGCGCGCCCAGCAGGGCAAGCCCGCCCCGACCAAGCTCGCGACGGGCTGACGGCCTACTCGCGGCAGGAGTTGACGGCTGCGCCTTTGCGAACGATGCACGGCTACATCGCCAAAAGTCAGGTCAGGATGCCAATTTCTTCAGCCGCAGCCTCAAAAGCGCGCTTGGCCGCCTCGCGCGTGCGGGTGCCGGCAAGGGCGGCGGAGACGGTGGCCACCGCCTCGCGATAGAGCGGGCCGCTGCGCTTGGCGTGCGGCCAGTCGACCAGCGCCTCATAGGCACCCTTGACGGTCGTGACCTCGCGCCGGGTGCTTTCCGGCCCGATGCGAACCGAGACGGGATGGTCAAAAAGCATGCGATCCATAATGGTCTCCGGCATCTTTCCGTTCGAGCATCCGATCTCCCCAACCGGCTCCCCACTTCGGGTCGGATGTTCTGCAATGCCCCTTTCAACGCACCGAAATTGCTCCGGTTCCCTGTCTCACACCGTCAAAAATCACACCCGTGTTAATTCCTTAAACCGTGACCCCAAACACGCGTCTGCGGCCCGACAACAAAGCAACTAGGCGTTGCCGGATTGTATTCGGCGTCGTAGCGTGGGTCGAAGCGATTTGGGGGTGTACATGCGACCCATGAACCCGGTCCCGTCAGGCGCGCCTGGCAGAACGCCGGCATACGCCATTTCTCCCCCGTTCCTCTCCATGCTTGCGCTTTGTCTGACCCTCGCCGCCTGCCAGAAGCAGGAGGCAGCAGAGCGGCAACCGATCTTGGTGCGCTCGGTCGAGGTCAAGCTGTCCGATTTTGCGCCAGCGACGTCGCTGACCGGCGTCATTGCCGCGCGTACCCTCAACAACCTGTCGTTCCAGGTCGGTGGTCGCGTCGCCGAACGCAGGGTCGATATCGGCCAGCGCGTGACAAAGGGCGAGGTGCTGGCTCGGCTCGACCCGCAGGAGCAGCAGTCGGACGTGAGGGCAGCGCAAGCGAGCCTTTATGCGGCGCAGGCGCAGCTGCGCCAGGCCACGGCGGCCTTCGACCGCCAAAAGACCCTGCTCGCCCAAGGCTTCACAACGCGGCGCGACTACGATCTCGCCGACCAGGCGCAGCGCGTCGCCCAAGGTGGCGTGCAAGCGGCACAAAGCCAGCTGGCCAACGCTGAGGACCGGCTTACCTACACCGACCTGAAGTCGAGCGCCGACGGCGTGGTGACAGCACGAACTGTCGAGGTCGGCCAGGTGGTGCAGGCAGCCCAGACGGTTTTCACCGTCGCCGAGGATGGCGACCGCGACGCTGTGTTCAACGTCGATGAAGCTTTGGTGGCGCGCAACCCGGTGGCACCGGCGGTGAGGATCGCGCTCATTTCCGACCCCAAGATCGAGGCGGCAGGCCAGGTGCGCGAGGTCTCGCCAGCGGTCGATCCTGCCTCAGGCTCGATCCGGGTCAAGGTGGCGGTACCCGACACGCCGGCCGAAATGCCGCTGGGAGCCGCGATCACAGGCACAATCGTGTCCGAACCCGAACCATCGATCGTGCTGCCGTGGCAGTCGCTCATGTCGGACAGTGGCCAGCCCGCGGTCTGGACCGTCGATCCCGCGACCAAGGTGGTGACGATGGTGCCCATCGAGGTGAAGTCTTTCGCTTCCGGTATCGTCGTGGTCGCCAAGGGACTGGAAATCGGACAGACCGTGGTCGCGCAAGGTGGCCAGCTGTTGAGCCCCGGCCAGGTCGTGGAGGTCGCGCCATGAAGTCCGTTACGTCCTTCGGCATCATGGCAGCGCTGGCATTGGCCGGCTGCAGCCAGGAGCAGCCGGCACCCAAGGAGGTCATCCGGCCAGTGCTGTCGCAGGTGGTCCAGCCGCAAGCACACACAGCACTAGGTTTTGTCGGCACGATCCAGCCCCAGTTTTCCGCTGATCTCGCTTTCCGCCTGCTCGGACGGCTGGTGGCACGCGATGTCAGTGTCGGCGATCAGGTGACCAAGGGAACGACCCTAGCCGCCATCGACCCGCTTTCGCTCGAACTGGCATCGCAAGCCGCGCGTGCCGACCTGTCGACAGCGGAAGCGCAATTCGCCAACGCTGCCGCCAGCGAAGAGCGCCAGCGCGCGCTGCTCGCCGAGGCCAACACATCGCAAGCCGTTTACGATTCCGCCAAGCAGGCGCTCGATTCCGCCTCGGCCAATGTCGAGCGCGCACGTGCGGCCCTTGCCAAGACAGACGAACAACTCGGCTATGCCAGGCTTTTTTCGGACTTCGACGGTATCGTGACGGAAACGGGCGCCGAGGTTGGCCRGACGGTTTCGCCGGGACAGATKGTGGTGACCGTGGCGCGCTCGGATGCGCGCGAAGCTGTCGTCGACATCCCCGACCAGCTTGTCGGCAGGCTCAACACTGGCGACGAGTTCGAGGTGGCCTTGCAGACGCTGTCTTCGCTGCGCACGACAGCCCACATCCGCGAAATCGCGCCGCAGGCCGACGCCGCGACGCGGACGCGACGGGTACGGCTGGCGCTCGCCGACCCACCAACGGCATTCCGGCTCGGCTCGACGGTGACGGCAACAAGAGTGTCCCGGGCGGACGAGACGATCGACCTGCCGCTCTCGGCGCTGCTTGAAAAAGACGGGAAGCACTTTGTCTGGGTGGTCGATCCCACGGCGTCGACGGTCAGCCTGCATGATGTGGAAGKGCGGACAAGGGATGGCGTCAGCTTCACGCTGAACGGCATCGAGCCAGGGACCCGGGTCGTGACGGCAGGCGTGAACAGCCTTGCAGAAGGCCAGAAAGTCAGAATTCCGGAAGGGGCATAGCGTGAAGGGTTTCAATCTTTCCGACTGGGCGCTGAACCACCGATCCCTGGTCTGGTACTTCATGCTGATCTTCACGATCGCGGGCGTTTTCGCCTATCTGCATCTGGGGCGCGAGGAAGACCCCAGCTTCACCATCAAGACGATGCTTGTCCAGGCCAACTGGCCCGGCGCCTCGGTCGAAGAAACCACCCAACAGGTGACCGACCGGATCGAAAAGAAACTCGAGGAGCTTGAAAGCCTCGACTACACCCGTAGCGTGACCACGGCGGGCCAGACGCTCATCTTCGTCAATCTCAAGCCGACCACCAAGGCGCGCGATGTGACCCCCACCTGGGTGGAAGTGCGCAACATGGTCAACGATATCAGGTCGCAGTTCCCGCAAGGGGTGCAGGGGCCGTTCTTCAACGACCGTTTCGGCGACGTGTTCGGCAACATCTATGCCTTCACCGCCGACGGGCTGACGATGCGTCAGCTGCGCGACTATGTCGAGACGGTGCGCACGCGCGTCCTCAGCATCCCCAATGCCGGCAAGGTCGAACTTGTCGGGGCACAGGACGAGGTCATCTACCTCGAATTCTCCACCAGGCAGATCGCGGCGCTGGGCCTCGACCAGCAGGCCGTCATCGAAAGCCTGCAGGCGCAGAACGCGGTGTCGCCGTCTGGCGTGATCCAGGCCGGGCCAGAGCGCATCGCGGTGCGTGTCAGCGGCCAGTTCACCTCGGAGGAGAGCCTGAGGGCGATCAACCTCAGGGTCAACGACCGCTTTTTCCGCTTGAGCGACGTGGCCACAATCAGCCGCGGCTATGTCGATCCGCCGACGTCGCTGTTTCGCGTCAATGGCGAGCCGGCGATCGCACTTGCCATCGGCATGAAGCCCAACGCCAACCTTCTGGATTTCGGCGCTGAGTTGGCGAAGGTGATGGACGAGGTGACGGGCGACCTACCGATCGGGGTCGGCGTGCATCTCGTTGCCGACCAGCCGGTGATTGTCGAGGAAGCGGTTTCGGGCTTCACCCGCGCGCTTTTCGAGGCGGTGGCGATCGTGCTCGCCGTCTCCTTCGTCAGCCTCGGCATGCGTGCCGGTTTCGTTGTCGCGCTGTCGATCCCTCTGGTGCTGGCGATCACCTTCCTGGTCATGGCCTATATGGGCATTTCGCTGCAGCGCATTTCGCTCGGCGCCCTGATCATCGCGCTCGGGCTTTTGGTCGATGACGCCATGATCGCGGTCGAGATGATGGTGGCGCGGCTGGAGGTCGGCGATTCACTGCGAAAAGCCGCGACCTATGTCTACACCTCGACCGCCTTTCCGATGCTGACCGGCACGCTGGTCACGGTGGCGGGCTTCATCCCCATCGGGCTCAACACCAGCCAGGCCGGCGAATACACCTATACGCTGTTTGTGGTGATCGCCGCGGCGCTGCTGCTGTCGTGGATCGTTGCGGTGTTGTTTGCGCCGCTGCTCGGCGTCACGCTGTTGCCGGCGACGATGAAAAAACACAGCGAGAAGCCAGGGCGCGTCGCTGCCGGCTTCTCGCACCTCCTGCATCTGGCTGTGCGCCGCCACTGGATCACCATCTTCGCCACAATCGCGGTGTTTGCCGTGTCGGTGTTCGGGCTGACATTCGTGCAGCAGCAGTTCTTCCCGCCGTCGGATCGTCCGGAACTGATCGTCGACTGGAACCTGCCGCAAAACAGCTCGATCGCCGAGACACGCGCCCAGATGGAGCGCTTCGAACAGATGGCGCTCAAGGGCAATGCCGACGTCGATCACTGGAGTTCCTACATCGGCCAGGGAGCGGTGCGTTTCGTGCTGGCCTATGACGTACAGCCGGCCAATCCCTATTTCGGCCAGACCGTCATCGTCACAAAGGATCTCGAAGCGCGGCACCGGGTGCAGCCGGCGATCGAAAAGATCCTGCGCGAACAATTTGTCGGCACTGATGCCTTCGTGAAGACCCTGGAGCTTGGTCCGCCTGTTGGACGGCCGGTGCAGTATCGCGTCAGCGGCCCCGACATTCAGATGGTACGCACGCTGTCGCAGCAATTCGCCACCCAGATCTCGACCAATCCGAAGCTGCAGGCGCCGAGCTTCGACTGGAACGAGCCGTCACGCGTGCTGAAAGTCGACGTCCTGCAGGACAAGGCGCGCCAGCTCGGCATCACGTCGCAGGACATCGCCAGCGCGATGAACAGCGTTGTCGGTGGTGTGGCCATCACTCAAGTGCGCGACGCAACCTATCTGATCAATGTCGTGGTGCGCGCCGAAGAGGCCGAGCGCGGCTCGATCGAGACGTTGCGCAACCTGCAGATCCCGACCGGAAACGGCGAGGCGATCCCGCTCGCCACCGTCGCCGACGTCCACTACGAGATCGAACAGCCGACCGTCTGGCGGCGCAGCCGCATGCCGACGATCACGGTCAAAGCCGGGCTGGTCGGCAACACGCTGCCCGACACCGTCGTTGCCGAACTGAAACCGACGGTCGACGCATTCATCGCCAAGCTACCTCCAAACTATGCGGTTGCCACCGGCGGCACGGTTGAAGAAAGCGCCAAAAGCCAGGGGCCAATCATTGCCGTTGTTCCGTTGATGCTGTTTGTCATGGCGACCGTCTTGATGATCCAGCTGCAAAGCTTCCAGCGGCTGTTCCTGGTCGTGGCCGTTGCACCGCTCGGCCTCATCGGCGTGGTGGCGGCGCTGCTGCCGACCGGGCAGCCCCTGGGTTTCGTGGCAGTGCTGGGCGTGTTGGCCCTTATTGGCATCCTGATCCGCAATTCGGTGATCCTGATCGTGCAGATCGAGGAACTGATCGCGACGGGCACCGACCGGTGGCACGCGATGATCGAGGCATCGGAGCACCGCATGCGGCCGATCGCGCTGACGGCGGCCGCAGCCAGCTTGGCGCTGATCCCGATCGCGCGCGAGGTTTTCTGGGCGCCGATGGCCTATGCGATGATGGGCGGCATCCTGGCGGGAACGGCGATCACGCTGCTGTTTTTGCCAGCACTCTATGTCGCCTGGTTCAGGCTAAAAGAACCAACGGAAAACGCACCGGACCAAGAACCCGCAGTGGTGCCGGCCGCATAGGCCCGTCCGCATGGGTCAGTGCAGGCCCCCGACGCCGAGCAGGCGCTCGACAATTTCCGGCTGCGCGGCAAGCTCGACGGGCGTACCCGACCAGGCAATCCGGCCCCGCTCGAGGATGATGGCGTGGTCGGCGAAATCGAGCGCGCTCTGGATGCGCTGCTCGACCAGAACGACCGTCATTTCGCCGCCCGAGGCGAGCTTCGAAAACACCACCATCAGCTCTTCGCAAATGACCGGGGCCAGGCCTTCCAGCGGCTCGTCGAGCAACAGCACGCTCGGCTTGCCGAGGATGCTGCGCGCGGTCGACAGCATCTGCTGCTCGCCGCCGGAAAGCTGGGAGCCGAGGTTCTTGCGGCGCTCCTTGAGGCGCGGGAACATGTCATAGGCTTCTTCGATCGCCGAGCGGTCGCGGCCCTTGAGCCCGACGAAGAGGTTTTCCTCGACGGTAAGCGAGGGAAAGATGCAGCGCGCCTGCGGCACGTAGCCGAGGCCGCTGCGGGCGCGCGCCGCGCTTTCCTGGCTGCTCATGTCCGTGCCGCCGAGGCGGATCGAGCCGCCATAGCGCTTGGTCTGGCCGGCGATGGTAGCGAGCAGCGTCGTCTTGCCCATGCCGTTGCGGCCGAGCACGGCAAGGCGCGAACCGGCAGCCACGGAGAAGCTGATGTCCTCCAGCACGCGCGTCGGGCCGTAGCCGGCGCTCAGGTCTTTGACTTCAAGCGGCGCTGCGGTCATTGGCGTAGCTTCCGAGATAGGCTTCGCGCACACGCGCATCCTTGGTGACATCCCCGGGCGAGCCGTCGAAGATGATGGCGCCGGCGGCGAGGACGATGACACGCTTGGCGAAGCGGAAAACGAGATCCATGTCGTGCTCGATCATCAGCACGGCAAGGTCGGATGGCAGGCCGGCAAGGGCAGCCTCGATGCGCGGCGTGTCGCTTTGCGGAACGCCTGCCGCCGGCTCGTCGAGCAACAGCACCTTGGGCTTGAGCGCCAGCGCCAGCGCAATCTCCAGCAGGCGCTGCTGGCCATAGGCGATCTCGCTGACCCTTCGGGTGGCGATGTGATCGAGACCAAGCGTGCGCAACAGCTCGGCAACCTCGGCCATGACATCTGGCATCGAGTGGAAATGGCCGAAGATGCGGCCAGTGCGGCCAGTGCGCTGCATGACGCCCAGTGCCAGGTGTTCTTCCGGCGTCATGTCGGGGAACAGGCGCGTGACCTGGAACGAGCGGACGAGGCCCTGGCGGACGCGCAGTGTCGGCCCAACTACCGTGACATCGTTACCGCCAAGCATGACCTTGCCGGAATCAGGTTCGAGATGGCCGGTGACCAGATTGACGAAGGTGGTCTTGCCCGCACCGTTGGGGCCGATCAGCGCCACGCGGTCGCCGGGGTTCATGGTGATCGAGACGTCCTGCGTGACAGCGAGGCCGCCGAAGGATTTTTTCAGGTTTTCGACCTGGAAGACGGGGCTCATTTGGCAGCACCCTTGAAACGATCGAGCAGCGTGAGTGCCGTGCCGTAGAGGCCGCGCGGCGCAAACAGCACGACAGCGATCAGCAGGGCACCGACGATGGTAAGMCAGTGGAACGGGTTGGCCGCCGAGACGAAGTCCTCGAACCACATGAAGCTGACGGTGCCGATGAGCGCGCCGTAGAGCGACCCCGTGCCGCCGAGCACCAGCATGACCAGCGCCTCGGCCGACAGCGTGAAGCTTAGCGAGTCGAGACCGACGACCTGGGTGGAGATGGCGTTGAGCGCGCCGCCGACGCCGGCGACCGCWCCCGAGATGACATACATCTTGAGCAGCGTGCCCTGCACCGATGCGCCCATGGCGCGAATGCGGATCGGGTCTTCCTTGATACCGCGGCACAGCATGCCGAAAGGCGAGCGGGTGATCAGGCGCAGCACGATGAAAGCGATGACCACCAGTGCGACGGCGAAACCATAGGCCGTTCGGCCCCAGAGATCGAAGGCGAACATGCCGAAGATCGGATCAGGCGAGATACCGGACAAGCCATCGCTGCCGCCGGTATAGGCCGAGGCCTTGTTGGCGGCCTCGTGGAACAGGTGGACGACGGCGATCGACAGCACCAGTTGCGCCAGCCCATGGCCACGCAGGATGACCGCACCGGAGACGATTCCGGCGAGCGCGCCACCGATGGCGCCAACGACGACCATCAAAAGCGGATCAGTGATGCCGAAGTGCACGGCGGCAATGCCCGAGGCATAGGCGCCGGCGCCGAACAGGGCGGCATGACCAAGCGTGGCGACGCCGCAGAAGCCGGTGACGAGATCGATCGACAGAACCAGCAGGGCAACGCCGAGGATGCGCGTCAGCAGCGCCAGATTGTTGGGAAACAGGAAGTAGCCGATGGCGGCCACGGCCAGGATCACGGCCAGGCCGATGAGGTCGCGCACGAGCCAGTTCGGGCGCGCGGCGGCATCCTTGGCAGTGGCGGTGTTTTCGATGGCAGCCATCTACTTGCTCCTGCCCAACAGGCCGCGCGGGAAGACGCAGACGATCGCGATGACGGCGAGATAAAAGAAGAACTCGCCATATTCCGGCAAAAGATAGCGGCCGGTGGTGTCGATGGCGCCAAGCAGCAAGCAGGCAAGCAGCGCGCCGGGGATGGAGCCAGCACCGCCAACCGAAACGACGACCAGGAAAGTGACCATGTAGCGCAGCGCGTAATAGGGCTCGATCGGCAGAAGCTCGGCACCGACGATCCCTCCGAAAGCGGCAAGGCCGACAGCGACTGCGAAGCTGACCGCGTAGACGATCTTGGTGCGCACGCCCAGCGATGCGGCCATGGCGGCATTGTCGACCGAGGCGCGCAGCTTGACGCCGAAGGAGGTCTTTTCGATCAGGAACCACAGGGCACCCGCAACAGCCACGCCGCATGCGATGGCGAACAGCTTGTGGGCGGCAATCGAGCGGAAACCGAGATCGACCGGTCCGCGCAGCGTCTCAGGCAAAGGAATTGTCTTCAGCGTCGGGCCGAAGACATAGTTGGCGATGCCGATGACGCAAAAGGTGATGCCGATGGTCATCAGCACCTGGGTGAGTTCAGGCGCGCCATAGATGCGGCGATAGAGGAACCGCTCCACAGGTATGGCGATGATGATGGTGCCGACCACCGCGACAAGGATCGCCACGCCATAGCCGAAGCCGAGCGTTTGGGTGGCATAAGAGGCGATATAGCCGCCGATCATGGCGAATGCGCCATGGGCGAGGTTGACCACGCGCATCAAGCCCATGGTCACCGAAAGTCCAATCGAGATGACGAACAGCACCATGCCATAGGCAAGGGCGTCGATCCCAACACTGAAAACGGTTTGCATCGTTTTATCCAGCAGCAGCCCGGAAGCCAAGGTGGCGTCCGGGCTCTGTCGTTGGCGTAACGCTGTTACTTCGCAGCCGCAAGGCCGGGGTCGCCCTGCTTTTCGAAGGTCGCGATTTCCTTGTTGTAGTAGGTGCCGTCAGCGGCCTTGGCGACCTCGCGCAGATAGATGTTCTGCGTCATGTGACGGGTCTCGGGATCGATGGAAACCGGACCGCGCGGGCTTTCCCAGGCAAGGCCCTTGACGGCGTCGACCGCCTTCTGGGCGTCCTGCTTGCCGCCGGTCGCCTCGATCATCTTGTAGATGACGTGCATGCCGTCATAGGCGCCGACCGAAGGGAAGGACAGTTCGGCCGGGTTGCCGATCGCCTTGTGGGCCGCCTCGACGAACTTCTTGTTTTCGGCCGAGTCATGCGAGACGGCGTAGTGGAAGGTCGTCAGCAGGCCTTCGGCCGCCTGGCCGAGTGCCGGCAGGTCGGACTCCTGGGTCAGGTCGCCGGGTGCCAGGAACTGGATGCCGGCCTTTGCCAGGCCGTTTTCGTTGTAGGCCTTGACGAAGCCGAGTGTGGTCGGGCCCGACGGCAGGAAGGCGAACACGGCATCGGCGCCGGAATCCTTCACGCGCTGCATGATCGGGCTGAAGTCGTTGGTCGACAGCGGCAAGCGGATGGAATCGACGACCTCGCCGCCTTCGGCGGTGAAGGTGGTCTTGAAGGCGTTTTCGGAATCGACGCCCGGGCCGTAGTCGGAGACCACGGTGATGACCTTCTTGACGCCGCGCTCCTTGGCGACCTTGGCCATTGGCGCCGAGGTCTGCCAGGTGGTGAAGGAGGTGCGCACGATCAGCGGGCTCTTGGTGACGATCGCCGAAGTGGCGGCGTTCATGACGACCAGCGGCACATTGGCCTGCTCGAGCAGCGGGGTCACAGCCATGGCGTCAGGGGTGAAGTAGAAGCCGGCGAGATACTGCACGCCTTCCTTGACGACCAGTTCCTGGGCCAGCGCCTTGGACTGCGCCGGATCGGCGGCCGGCAGGTCGCGGTAGACGATCTCGATGTCGTTGTCGCCAACCTTCGTGCCGTTCAGCGCCATCCAGGCGTCGATGCCGGCCTTGAAATTCTTGCCCTGGATAGCGAACGGGCCGGAGAAAGGACCAACGACGCCAACCTTGATGGTGTCGGCAAAGGCAGCGCTGGAAAGCGCCAAAACCGCCAAAGCGGCCAAAACAGACTTCTTCAATTTTTCCTCCATGTGGTCGAGCCGGCACTGTCGGGCGCGCCAGTCTCGGTTTCTCCGTATCGTGCCAAGTGTCATGCTCGAAACGGTAATGTAAAATGAAAAGAAACGCACATCCTATAACCTGACGGATATGTGATCTGCTTGTTTCCTCAGTACATCAGTAGGGCAAACCAACGTAGTTTTCGGCGAGCGAGGCAGATGCCGCTTGCGAATGTACGAGATAGTCCAACTCGGCCTCCTGGATGCGCTGGCCGAAATCGTCGGTGTCGGGAAAGCGGTGCAGCATGGTGGTCATCCACCAGGAGAAACGCACCGCCTTCCAGACGCGCGACAGGGCCCGCGCCGAGTAGACGTCGATGCCGGCRCTCGACTTGTCCTGGTAGAACTCGCGCAGGCCATCATAGAGGTAGCGCACGTCGCTGGCGGCGAGATTGAGGCCCTTGGCGCCGGTGGGCGGGACGATGTGGGCAGCGTCGCCGACGAGGAACATGCGGCCGAAGCGCATCGGCTCGGYGACGAAGGAGCGCAGCGGCGCGATCGACTTTTCGAAGGACGGGCCAGTGACGACGCGTTCTGCGACCTCCGGTGGCAGGCGGAGGCGCAACTCGTCCCAGAAGCGGTCGTCGCTCCAGTCCTCGACCTTGTCGTCGAGCGGGCACTGGACATAGTAGCGGCTGCGGTGGGTCGAGCGCATCGAGCACAGCGCGAACCCCCTGGGATGATTGGCGTAGATCAGCTCGTGATCGGCCGGCGGCACCTCGGCCAGGATGCCGAGCCAGCCGAACGGATAGGCGCGCTCATAGGTCTTGATCGCGCCCTCGGGAACCGACTTGCGGCTGATGCCATGGAAGCCATCGCATCCGGCGATGAAGTCGCAATCGATGCGATGGGTGACGCCATCCTTCTCGTATGTGACGAAGGGCGCGTCGGTGTCGAAACCCTGCGGCGTAACGTTCTTGGCATCATAGATGGTGGTCAGGCCTTCAGCCTGGCGCTTGTCCATCAGGTCGTGCGTCACCTCGGTCTGGCCATAGACCATGACACGCTTGCCGCCGGTGAGGGCCGCTAGATCGATGCGGTGAAGACGGCTGTCGAAGGCAAGCGAGATGCCGTCATGCGGCAAGCCCTCGTCATGCATGCGCGCGCCGGCACCCGCCTCGTCGAGCAGATCGACCATGCCCTGCTCCAATACGCCGGCGCGGACGCGACCGAGCACGTAGTCGCGGTCGACGCGCTCGAGGATGACGTTGTCGATGCCGCTGTTGGCGAGCAGTTGCCCGAGCAGAAGACCCGAAGGGCCGGAGCCGATGATGACTACTTGCGTGCGCATTTGTTGTCCTTCTTGCCTCGCTGCCCATCCGTTGCGTGACCGTTTCGGCCAGCTATCGGCGGGGCGCTTGGTTGCCTGCGCCTCGGGCTAGGTGCCCGCCTTGGCGCCCATCGATTCGATCTGTCCGGCGAGCGTGTCGGCAAGCCTCAGAGATGCCGCCGTCGCCACCGCCATCTGCGGCAGGAGCAGCCATTCCAGCGTCCAGGCCGAGCCCGAGCGTTCCTGTTCATGCACCAGAGCGTGATGCATGCCCGAAAGCTGCGTCGCATTGAAACGTGCGAGCGTGACCAGCACTTCGGCTGCGACCGGGTTTTGCTTATGCGGCATGGCCGATGAGCCGCCGCCGCCGCTGAGCGCAATCTCGTCGCCGGACTGCGCCATCAGCGCGACATCCTGGCCGAACTTGCCGAGGCTGCCAGTGATCAACGACAACAGGCTTGCGAAATCGGCGAGCCGGTCGCGCTGGCTGTGCCATTGCGGGGCGTCGCCAAGCCCGAGCTTTTGCGCCAGCGCCTCGCGCACGGCGACCGCCTTGGGCCCAAGCTTTTCCAGCGTGCCGGCTGCACCGCCAAACTGGACCACCAAAAGCTCGGGGCGGATCGTAGCGAGGCGAGCGCGATGGCGTTCGAGCGGTTCGCGCCAGGCGCTGATCCGGTCGGCGGCARTGATTTCGATCGCCGCCTGCATGCGCGTGCGGCCCATCAGGGGATTGGTGCCGAAACGCTGTTCGAGTGCGGTTAGCTTGGAGATGACACCTGCGAGCTGAGCGTCGAACCGGTCGGCAATCACCTTCAGGCGCAGCACCAGTGCCGTGTCGATGACATCCTGGCTCGTGGCGCCGAAATGCAGCTTGTCGCCATGCGGCTTGCCAATTGCCGCACGCAGCTGGCGCACAAGTTCGGGCACGACGACGCCATCGCGAGCAACGGCTTGCTTGAGCGCTGCCACGTCAGGAACAAACGAAGCCAGCGCCGAAACGATGGCCTCAGCGGCATCGCTGCCGATCACGCCTTCGGCCGCTTCCACCTCGGCAAGGGCGCGCTCGAACGCGACCATCGCCGCCAACTCCGCTTCCACGGAAAACTGGCGMGTCACCTGCTCGTCGCCGAGCAGGCCGGACAGATAGGGGTGATCGAATGGCGATACTGTCATGGCTTAGATGTCAAGGAACACCGTTTCCTTGTCGCCCTGGAGGTGGATATCGAAGACATAGGCATCGCCCTCGCGCGCGGCGATGAGGGTCGCCACGCGATGACGGTGCTCGATGCGGGCGAGCACGGGATCCTCCGCATTGGCCTGTTCTTCGTCGGCAAAATACATGCGCGTGTTGAGCCCCAGATTGATGCCGCGTGCGACAATCCAGAAGCTGATGTGCGGGGCCATCAGTCGGCCGTCCTTGAACGGGGCGCGGCCGGGCTTGATGGTCTCGAAGACGCATTCGCCCGAAACCATGTCGGGGGCCTTGCGGCCCCAACTGGTGAAATTGGGATCGGCGGCACCGCGCAACTCGGACGGCGAGTTGTAGAGGCCAGCGGCATCGGCCTGCCAGATCTCGATCAACGCGTCCTTGAGCGGGGTGCCGGTGCCGTCGAGCACCCGGGCACGCACGGTGATGCGCTCGCCCTTGGTCTTGGCGTTGACCATTTCGGTGCCGAGGTCTTTTTCGAAGACGCCCGGTATGCCGCAGAAATTGGGCGTCAGGCCGATATGGACGTATGGACCTGCGGTCTGCGAGGGGCTTTCCTTGAGCCGATTGAGAGCCTGAACCATCAGTTGCCCTCCAGGCGGTTTTCAAACAGCGACGAACGGCGGCCGCGCAGCACGATGTCGAACTTGTAGGCGCGCGCGTCCATCGGGATTGTGGCTTGCATGTCCAGCGCTGCGACCAGCATCTCGATCGCAGCGCGATCTGGGATCGTCTTGACGATCGGGCACTGCCAGATCATCGGGTCGCCCTCGAAATACATCTGGGTGATGAGGCGCTGGGCAAAGCCGTGGCCGAAGACCGAAAAGTGGATGTGCGCCGGGCGCCAGTCGTTGATACCGTTCGGCCAGGGATAGGGTCCCGGCTTGATGGTGCGGAAAGCGTAGGAACCGTCCTCGTCGGTGATGGCGCGGCCGCAGCCACCGAAATTCGGGTCGAGGGCGGCGATGTAGCCCTCCTTCTTGTGGCGGTAACGGCCGCCGGCATTGGCCTGCCAGAACTCGAGCAGCGCCCCCGGCACCCCCTTGCCGCGCTCGTCGAGCACGCGTCCATAAACAATGATGCGTTCGCCAATCGCGCTCTCACCTGCTTTGGCGAAGTTATGGATCAGGTCGTTGTCGAGTTCACCCAGCATGTTGTGGCCGAAGACCGGACCGGTGATCTCGGAAATGGTGTTGTCGAGCGACAGGAGCGCTTTTTGCGGCGAGCGCAGCACCGAGGTCTTGTAGGTCGGCGTGAAGGCCGGCGGGTGCCAGTCGCGGTCGCGCTGGAAAAAGGCGCCCGTCTCGGGCTTGCGGTGGGAACTGGGATCAGTGGTCATCGGACTTGCCTGCATCCATTTCGGCGAAGACGTGCTTGGCGATCTTGATGGCGCGATTGGCCGCCGGCACGCCTGCGTAGATCGCCACGTGCAGGAAGGCCTCACAGATGTCTTCGCGCGACGCCCCGGTGTTGACGGTGGCGCGCACATGCATCGCCACCTCCTCGTCATGGCCGAGCGCTGCCAGCAGCGCCAGCGTGACCATTGAGCGCTCGCGTTTGCTCCAGGTCGGGCGCGCCCACACCGTGCCCCAGGCGGCCTCGGTGATCAGCTCCTGGAACGGCCGGTCGAAATCGGTCGAGGCCGTTTCGGCGCGGTCGACATGGGCATCGCCGAGCACGGAGCGTCGAACGGCGAGACCTTCGCGATACCTGGTCGAGGCTGGCGCCGATGGGTTCATTGTCAGTTCACTCCAGTGGAAGGCGGGCAACGAAGCGCCGCATGAGGGCGACCAGCGCTTCCGGCTGCTCGACACAAGGGATGTGGCCGGCGCCGTCGATGATCTTGAAACGCGAACCCGGGATGAGATCGGCCATCGAGCGCACCAGTGCCGGCGGCGTCGAGCCGTCCTGGTCGCCGACGACGCAAAGGGTCGGCACCGATATCGCCTTGGCGGCTTCGGTGTAGTCGGCGTCGCGCAGCGCAGCACAGGTTCCGGCGTAGCCGGCGAGCGGCTGGCGCACCAGCATGTTGCGGTAGCCGGTCAGGTCAGCCCCACGCTTTTCATGGAATTCCGGCGTGAACCACAGCTTGAGGACGCCATCGGCAATGGGGCCGATCCCGTCCTTTTCGACAGCGGCGATGCGGGTGTTCCAGGATTCGGTCGTGCCGATCTTGTGGGCGGTATCGCAAAGGATGAGCGCGCTCACCAGATCGGGGCGCCTGGCATAAAGGCCCTGCGCGATCAGCCCGCCGACCGACAGGCCGCAGATGATGGCGTTCTTGACCTTGAGATGATCGAGCAGGCCAGCGAGATCGCCGACATGGTCGTCCATCGAATAGGGAGCCGTGCCGATGTCGGATAGACCATGGCCGCGCTTGTCATAGGTGACGATGGGAAAATCGCCGGCAAGGCGGACGATGACGTCGCGCCAGATGCGGAAATCAGTGCCCAGCGAATTGGCGAAGACGATGACCGGCTTGTCCGCGGGCCCGCCGATGAGCTGGTGGTGCAGCGTGATGCCGCCGATGTCTGTGAACTGCACTCGATTTCTCCTCGTGATGACAGTGAATGAGTTGTTTGGTTTGGTAAAATGATATTTTGTGGCCTTCTCTTAACTGCTGGGTTATGAAAAGCCATGATCGAAAGCCGTGTCAGGTTCCGCCACCTCCAGACTTTCCTAGAAGTCGCGCGCCAGAAAAGCGTGGTCAAGGCGGCCGGGCTTTTGAATGTCAGCCAGCCGGCGGTGACCAAGACGATCCGCGAACTGGAAGAAGCGCTCGGCGTTTCGGTGTTCGAGCGCGACGGACGCGGCATCAAGATCACCCGCTCGGGCGAAGTGTTCATGCAGCATGCCGGCATGGCGATCACTGCGCTCAGGCAAGGCATCGATTCGGTTGCCAATTCACGCGCCGAAGGCGCTCCACCGATCCGCATCGGCGCGCTGCCGACGGTTTCAGCGCATATCATGCCGCGCGCGATGACCCTTTTCCTCAGCGAAAATACCGGCGGCACGATCAAGATCGTCACCGGCGAGAACGCGGTGCTGCTTGAACAGCTCAGGCTCGGCGAACTCGACCTCGTTGTCGGACGCCTGGCGGCACCCGAGAAGATGACCGGCTTTTTCTTCGAACACCTCTATTCCGAGCAGGTGGTGTTTGTGGTGCGCGCCGGCCACCCGCTGCTCAAGGCAGACCAGGACGTGTTCGAGCGGCTGAGCGAATTTCCGCTTTTGATGCCGACACGCGGCTCGATCATCCGGCCCTTTGTCGAACGTTTCTTCATCACCAATGGCGTAGCCTCGATCCCAACCGAGATCGAGACGGTTTCGGACGCCTTCGGCCGCGCCTTCGTACGCCAGAGCGACGCGGTGTGGATCATCTCGCACGGTGTTGTCAGCGACGACATCAAGGCCGGCACGCTGAAGATGCTGCCGGTCGACACCTCGGAGACACGCGGGCCGGTGGGGCTGACCATGCGCACCGACACGCAGCCCTCGCCCGCGTTTTCGATCCTGCTCAAGACCATTCGCGAGGCAGCCGCCGAGCGCGGCTGAAAGCGGCCGCCATTCGTCGTGCCCCCTCGCAATGGGGGGATGCATCCGCTACATACGCTTCAAGCTTGGAATGAGGATGAGATGGCCGAGAAAACCGAAGGGCGAAAGACGATCGTATTGACCGGAGCCAGCCGCGGTATCGGCCATGCGACGGTGAAGCGCTTTTCGCGCGAAGGCTGGCGCGTCATCACCTGCTCGCGCCAGGCATTTTCCGACGACTGCCCGTGGCCAGCCGGCCCGGACGATCACATCAAGGTCGACCTCGCCGACCAGGGCGACGTCGGCAGCGCTGTTTCGGAAATCCGCCAGCGGCTGGAAAAAGAAGGCGGCATGCTGCACGCATTGGTCAACAATGCCGGCATTTCGCCCAAGCACCAGGGCGGCGGCCGGATGAACTCGATAGACACGCCGATGCATGTCTGGCGCGACGTGTATCAGGTCAATTTGCTGGCCCCGATCATGCTCGCGCGCGGCCTGTTCAAGGAACTGGCGGCGGCAAAAGGTTCGGTGGTCAACGTGACCTCGATCGCTGGAACCCGCGTTCATCCTTTCGCCGGCACTGCCTATGCGACGTCCAAGGCGGCACTTGGCGCGCTGACGCGCGAGATGGCGGCCGACTTCGGCCCGCACGGCATCCGCGTCAATGCGATCGCGCCCGGCGAGATCGACACAGCGATCCTGTCACCCGGCACCGACAAGATCGTCGAGACCATCCCGATGCGCCGGCTGGGCCTGACCTCCGAGGTCGCGGACATCATCTATTTCTTGTGCTCGGGCCAGGCGTCCTACGTCACCGGCTCCGAAATCCACATCAATGGCGGCCAACACGTCTGAGCACTTTGTAGTCCGACAGAACGAAAACGCCCGCCGGATCGCTCCGGCGGGCGTTTTGATTTGGTGGCCTGAGATCAGGCCTTGATCTGCTTGGCTGCCTGATCGAGCGACAGTTCGACCGCATCAAAGATGGTGTCGACCTGCTTTTCGTTGATGATCAGCGGCGGGCAGAAGGCCAGCGCGTCGCCCATGTTGCGGGAGATGACGCCGTTCTGCTGCAGGATGCCGTTGACGAGGCCGCCGAGCGCGCCGGCGTTGCCCCATGGCGCCTTGGTCGCCTTGTCGGTGACCAATTCGATGGCGCCGATCAGCGCGACACCGCGGACTTCGCCGATGAGATCGTGCGAGGTCAGTTCGCCCAGACGCTTTTGCATGTGGGCGCCGACTTCGCGGGCGTTGTCGACCAGGTTGCGCTCTTCGATGATGTTGATATTTTCGATCGCGACGGCCGCAGCGACTGGGTGGCCGCCAGCGGTGAAGCCATGGCCGAAAGTGCCGATACGGTTGCTCTCGTCGGCGATCGGCTCGAACACCTTGTCATTGATCAGCATGGCCGAAATCGGCAGGTAGGACGACGAGATCTGCTTCGACATGACCATGATGTCGGGCTTCATGGCGTAGGTTTCGGTGCCGAACATCTTGCCGGTGCGGCCGAAACCGCAGATGACTTCGTCGGCGACGAGCAGAATGTCGTATTTCTGCAGAACGGCCTGGATCTTCTCCCAGTAGCCGGCCGGCGGCACGACGACGCCACCCGCACCCATGACCGGTTCGCCAAAGAAGGCGGCAATGGTCTCGGGGCCTTCGGCCAGGATCAGCTTTTCGAGATCGTCAGCCAACCGCGTCGAGAATTCCTGCTCCGTTTCGCCTGGCAGCGCCTCGCGCCAGTGGTGCGGCGACGAGGTGTGCAACACGTTGGCGATCGGCAGGTCGAAGGACAGGTGGTTGTTGGGCAGGCCGGTGAGGCTGGCCGAAGCGATGGTGACGCCGTGATAGGCACGCTTGCGGGAGATGATCTTCTTGCGCTGCGGCTGGCCGAGCGCATTGGAGCGGAACCAGATCATCTTCATGGCCGTGTCATTGGCCTCGGATCCGGAATTGGTGAAGAACGCCTTGCTCATCGGCACCGGCGCCATGGTGACCAGCTTCTCAGCCAGGTCGATCAGTGGCGAGTGACCCTTGTGGGTGAAGTTGTGGTAGAAGGGCAGCTTGGACATCTGCTTGGTTGCGGCATCGACAAGGCGCTGCTCGGAGAAGCCGACGCCGACGCTCCACAGGCCCGACATCGCCTCGATGTAGCGCTTGCCCGAAATGTCCTCGACATAGATGCCGTCGCCTTTTTCGATGATCAGCGGGCCGACTTCCTGATGCCGGCGGGCATTGGTGTAGGCGTGCATGTGGTATTTCTTGTCGCGCGCCTCGGGCGAATTGGGCTGGCTGTCCATGATGAGTTCCTCTGCTCGGGTGGCTTTCGCGGGCGTGCTTGCTATCCGCGTTCAATCGATCCGGCCAGTCCATGGCCGCTCTTGCAAAATCCGAATTTTGCTGTTTGATGCATCATGTTTTTCCGACACAGGACTGTCAAGGGCCAGCGCAGGCCCGCAAGCAGGCCACGCCTGTCGGCAGGATCGGGCAGCGATGAACGAGAATTTCGGCCTACAGGTGGTGGAACACGACAATCTCGGCGAGATTGTCTACGCCCAGCTGTCTGACGCGCTGATCAAGGGGCGCTTTGCGCCAGACGCCCGGCTGACCATTCGCGATCTCGCGCAATCGCTCGGCACCTCCGTGACACCGGTGCGCGACGCCATCCTGCGGCTGATCCAGGACGAGGCGCTTGTGCAGAAATCGGCGCGCGAGGTGCGCGTGCCTGTGATGACGCTGGAGCGCTATCTCGAAATCCGCCAGATCAGGATGAAGCTCGAGGGGTTGGCCGCCCGCGAGGCAGCACTCAAGGCCGAGGCCAAGGACATAGCCCGCCTGCGCGACCTGATAATGCGCAACGAACAGGCAATCGCCTCCCAGGACTGGGCGACAGCGCTCGAACTCAACCAGACCTTCCATTTCGCCCTTGCCCAGATCGCCAACATGACGGTGCTGCGCGGCATCCTCAACCGGCTGTGGCTGCAGATGGGGCCGATGATCGCGGCGTCGTACGAGCACGGCGGACGGGCGATGATCGACCAGCATCATGTGATCCTCGCCGCCATCGAAGCCCGCGACGCCGACAAGGCCGAACGCGCCATCGTCGACGATATCAGGGGCGCAAGCTCATTCATCATCGACCAGCTCGCCGCTCTGAAGCCGGCCGGGAGTGCCGCCTGAGATGGACACGGTAGACTGCATCATCGCCGGCGCCGGAGTCATCGGCCTTGCCGTTGCGCGCGAACTTAGCCGGCTTGGCATGGAAACTGTTATCATCGAGGCGGCAGATGCCATCGGCACCGAGACCAGCTCGCGCAACTCGGAGGTGATCCACGCCGGTATCTATTACCCCGCCGGCAGCCTGAAGGCGAAGCTCTGTGTCGAAGGCCGGGCGAAGCTCTATGCCTATGCCGACGAACGCAACATCCCGCACAAGCGTTGTGGCAAGCTAATCGTGGCGACGCTGCCCGAGCAGGTGGCGATGCTTGCAGGCATCATCGACAAAGCCAAAGCGTGCGGCGTCGATGACCTCGTCATGCTGAGCGCTGCCGAAGCGACTGCCATGGAGCCGAGGCTGACGTGCACTGCCGCCGTGCTGTCGCCCTCGACCGGCATCGTCGACAGCCACGCGTTGATGCTGGCGCTGCTCGGCGAGGCCGAGGAGTGTGGCTCATATCTGAGCCTCAACACCGAGATCGTGTCGGGACGGGTCGAAGCTGATCGTTTCGTGCTGCAAACGCATGACCGCAGCACCGGCAGCGACTACGAGATCGCTGCTCGCCATTTCGTCAACGCAGCCGGGCTCGGCGCGAACGCACTCGCCAGCAGGCTCGACGGCCTCAATCCGCAATTCGTGCCAAAGCTTCTGATGGCGCGCGGCAATTATTTCTCGGTCACAGGCAAACGAGCCTTTTCCAGGCTGATCTATCCGGTGCCCGAGCCGGGCGGGCTTGGCGTGCACCTGACAATCGACCTCAATGGTGGCATGCGCTTCGGCCCCGACGTCGAGTGGATCGAAGAAAAGGACTACGCGGTCAATCCTCGTCGCGCCGACCATTTCTATGGCGAGATCCGCAAATACTGGCCCGACCTCGCCGACGGCAGCTTGAGCCCGACCTATAGCGGAATCCGCCCCAAGCTCTCGGCCCCCGGCGAGCCTGCGGCCGACTTCGTCATCCAGGGTCCGGAAAGCCATGGCGTCAAAAACCTGGTCAACCTGTTCGGCATCGAAAGCCCGGGACTGACCTCGTCGCTGGCGATCGCTGAACTGGTGGCACAAAGACTTGCGCCAACCTATCTCTAGCCAAGCCTCCCAGACTCGCGTCTAGGCCAGCACCGACGCAAGCCCCCGCCCAATCCTCACGACGACTCAGCAAGGACACAAAATGTACCCGGAAGTGAAACTGTTCATCGACGGCAAATGGACGGCTGCTGAAGGCGGCAAGACCATCGACGTCTATAATCCCGCGACCAACGAGGTGATCGGCAAGGTCGCTTCGGCCGGCAAGGGCGACCTCGACCGGGCACTCGCCGCCGCCGAACGCGGCTTCAAGGTGTGGCGCAAGGTCTCGCCGTTCGAGCGCAGCAAAGTGTTGCGTCGCGCCGCAGAGCTGATGCGCGAACGCGCCGACGCGATCGCAGCGCTGATGACGCAGGAACAGGGCAAGCCGGTCGGCGAAGCCAAGATGGAGATACTGTCCTCGGCCGACCTGTTCGACTGGTTCGCCGAAGAAGGCCGCCGCACCTATGGCCGCGTCATTCCGGCCCGCGCTCCGGGTATCCAGCAGCTCGTCGTCAAAGAGCCTGTCGGCCCGGTGGCGGYGTTCACGCCGTGGAACTTCCCGGTGTCGCAGGCGGTGCGCAAGATCGGCGCGGCTCTCGCCACCGGTTGCTCGATCATCGTCAAGCCGCCGGAAGAAACGCCTGCCTCGCCAGCTTGCCTCGGCGACATCTTCAGGGATGCCGGCCTGCCCGACGGCGTGCTCAATCTTGTCTATGGCAATCCGCCTGAAATTTCGGGGTATCTCGTGCCGCATCCGGTGATCCGCAAGGTGTCGTTCACCGGTTCGGTGCCGGTCGGCAAACATCTGGCAGCCCTTGCCGGCACGCATATGAAGCGTGCGACGATGGAACTCGGTGGCCATGCGCCGGCGATGGTGTTCGACGACGCCGACATCGATGCCGCAGCAGCAACGCTCGCCGCCTCGAAATTCCGCAATGGCGGCCAGGTCTGCGTGTCGCCGACGCGCTTCCTGATCCAGGAAGGCTCCTACGACCGCTTCCTCGGCAAGTTCGTCGAACATGCCAAGGCGGTGAAGGTCGGCGATGGTCTCGACGCCAGCAGCCGCATGGGCCCGCTGGTCAACGAACGCCGTCTGGAAGCCGTCGAAAAGCTGATCAATGAAGCCGTCGCCGACGGCGCCAAGATCGAGACCGGCGGCAAGCGCATCGGCAACAAAGGCTCCTATTTCGAGCCGACGGTGCTGTCAGGCCTGCGCACCGACATGCGCRYSATGAACGAGGAGCCCTTCGGCCCGGTCGCTTTGGTTGTGCCGTTCAAGAGCTTCGACGATGTCGTGACTGAGGCCAACCGCCTGCCCTACGGGCTTGCGGCCTATGCCTTCACCAAGTCGAACAAGACGGTGACGGACCTCGGCGCCGAGATCGAGACCGGCATGCTGACGATCAATCATCTGGGCCTGGCGCTGCCGGAAACGCCGTTCGGCGGCATCAAGGACAGCGGCTATGGCTCGGAAGGCGGATCGGAAGCGCTCGAGGCCTATCTGGTCACCAAATTCGTGACCCAGGCAGCCGTCTAGGCGGCATTCAAGCCGGCGCCCAAAAGGGCGTCGGCTTTTCTTCACGACGTCTTCGGCCGCTTCGACTGCAAGATGTTGCGGATCGAAAAGCTCGAATGGATGCGAGCGAGCCCCGGCAGCGCCGACAGAATCTCCTTGTGCACGCGCTCGAAATCGGCGGCACTCGCCACCTCTACGCGCAAGAAATAATCAGAGTCGCCGGTCATCAGGTAGCACTCCTTGATCTCGGGATAGCGCCGCACCGCAAGCTCGAAGCGGTTGAAATATTCCTCGGTCTGCCGCTCCAGCGTGATCTGGACGATGACGGCGATGCCCTCGTCGGCGGCGGCGTTGCCGATGATCGCGGTATAGCCACGGATCACGCCTTCCTGCTCCAGCAATTGCACCCGCCGCAGGCATGCCGATGCCGACAGCCCGACCTCAGCCGCCAGCTTGGCGTTGCTGACGCGCGCATTGGCACGCAACGCCCGGATGATGCCACGGTCGATAGCATCCAGAGAGGACATCGCATTTCCTTTCAAATCACCGAAGAAAATTTCAATTCATCGTCGTTGTTCGCACAAGCTTCGTCACATTGGCAAGATTTCCGCCGATCATTGCGGTATTCTCTTGGCTTGGTGAGGACCGTTTTCCGGAAATGAACATGAGTGCGCAAAGCGACATCGAAAGCCGTGCGGCTTGTGGCGTGCTGACCATTGATCTGGCAGCGCTTGCGGCGAATTACGAGCATCTGTGCCGGCAAACCGCGCCCGGCAAGGCCGCAGCGGTGGTCAAGGCCGACGCCTATGGGCTCGGCGTGGCGGAGGTCGCACCCGTGCTCTACGACGCCGGCTGCCGCGACTTCTTCGTCGCGCATTTCATCGAGGCAGTCAGGCTGAAGCCTCACCTCGCCGCCGACGCACGCATCCTCGTGCTCAACGGTCTTTTGCCGGGCAGCGAGAATGATTGCGCCGACCTCGGCATCGTCCCGGTGCTGAACTCGCTCGCGCAGGTCGCCAACTGGTCGGCGACGGCCAAGGCGCGCGGCACGACCTTGCCGGCGGCGGTCCAGGCCGACACGGGCATGTCGCGGCTCGGGCTGGAGCAGGCGGAGGCCGACATACTGCTCGCCGAGCCTGCGCGCCTCGAAGGCATCCATGTCGACATCATCATGAGCCACCTTGCCTGCGGCGACGAGCCTGCGCATGGCGCCAATGCCCGGCAGTTGGCCCGCATGGGCCTCGTCCGCAGCCGCTTCCCCGACACCAAGCTGTCCTTTGCCAATTCGGCCGGCATCTTCCTCGGTGAAGACTATCGCGGCGACCTAGCACGTCCGGGAATCGCACTTTATGGCGGTGCGCCGTACTCCGGGAGCGGCAATCCGATGCGGCCAGTGGTGCGGCTCGAGGTCGGCGTGGTGCAGACCCGCACCGTCCCAGTGGATACCGAGATCGGCTATGGCGCGAGCTTCATTGCCAAGTCGGAGATGCGGCTAGCCACCATCGCCGCCGGCTATGCCGATGGGCTGCCGCGCCATCTCAGCAATTCGGGCGCTGCCTATTTCGGCGACGTGCGCCTGCCGATCGTCGGCCGCGTGTCGATGGACAGCATCATTCTCGATGTCACCGCTTTGGCGCCTGGCACGCTCAAGCTCGGCGACATGGTCGAACTCATCGGCCCGCACCAGACGCTTGAGATGATTGCGGCGGACGCCGGCACCATTTCCTACGAAATCCTGACCAGCCTGGGCCGGCGCTACAATCGCCGCTACCTCAGCCCGGCAGCGCGCTAACCACAGGGGCAATCATGCGCATAGTCATTCTCGGTGCCGGTGTCATCGGCGTCACCTCCGCCTACTACCTGGCCAAGGCTGGCCACAAGGTCACCGTGCTTGACCGCCAGTCGGGTCCCGCGCTCGAGACCAGCTTCGGCAATGCCGGCGAGATCTCGCCCGGCTACGCCTCGCCCTGGGCAGCACCCGGCATCCCGCAAAAGGCGATGAAGTGGCTGTTCATGAAGCACGCGCCACTGATCATCCAGCCGATGCTGGACATGTCGACCTGGCGCTGGGTGACGGCGATGTTGCGCAACTGCACCTCGTCGCGCTACGCGCTCAACAAGAGCCGCATGGTCAGGCTCGCCGAATACAGCCGCGACTGCCTGATTGCGCTGCGCGAAGACACCGGCATCGAATACGACCACCGCACGCAAGGCACGCTGCAGCTGTTCCGCTACCAGAAGCAACTCGACGGCATGGCCAAGGACATCGAGGTGCTGCAGAGCGACGGCGTGCCTTTCGAGGTGCTGGATGCCTCGGGCTGCGTTGCCGCCGAGCCGGGCCTGGCACCAGTGCGCGAAAAGGTTGCCGGCGGCCTGCGCCTGCCCAATGACGAGACCGGCGACTGCTTCAAGTTCACCAACGAACTGGCGAAGCTCGCGGAAGGCCTCGGCGTCGAGTTCCGCTTCGGCGTCAAGCTCGAGGGCCTGCGCCAGCAAGGCAACCGCATCGTCGCCGTCAGCACCTCGGAAGGCGAGGTCGAGGCCGACATGTTCGTCGGCGCTCTCGGTAGTTTCACGCCGGCTTTCGTCAAGCCGCTCGGGCTCAACGTGCCGGTCTATCCGGTGAAGGGCTATTCGATCACCGTGCCGATAGTCGACGAGGCGCGCGCGCCGGTCTCCACCGTCATGGACGACACCTACAAGATCGCGATCACCCGCCTCGGCGACCGCATCCGCGTCGGCGGCATGGCCGAGATCGCCGGCTTCAACACCGATCTGTCGCCGTCGCGCAAGGCAACGCTGCAGTTCTCGGTCGAGGACCTGTTCGGCGGCGCCGGCGACCAGAGCCGCGCCACCTTCTGGAGTGGGCTCAGGCCGATGACGCCGGATGGCACGCCGGTCATCGGGCGCACGAAGTTCGACAACTTCTACCTCAACACCGGCCACGGCACACTGGGCTGGACSATGGCCTGCGGCTCGGGYCGCGTGCTSGCCGACATGATCGGTGGAAACCGCCCAGAGATCGACGTCGCCGACCTTTCGCTGTCGCGCTACGCGTAAAGCAGAGAGCTGGGCCGGCTTGCTTCGGCCCAGCTACTCCGCGGCCTTGAGCTCCTTTTTGCTCTCGACCGGTTCCGGCTCAACCTTCTTCGCGCCCGCGAAGATCTGCTGCGTCCAGGCGCCAAGCCGCTCCATGTAGAGATAAAGCACCGGCGTGACGAACAGTGTCAGCGTCTGCGACACGACGAGCCCGCCGACGACCGCGATGCCGAGCGGCTGGCGCAACTCAGCGCTGGCGCCAGTGCCCAGCGCGATGGGCAAGGTGCTCATCATCGCGGCGAATGTCGTCATCATGATCGGGCGAAACCGCATCAGGCAGGCCTTGTGAATGGCCTGCGCCGGCGCCATCCCGTCGCGCTGCAAGGTGAGCGCGACGTCGATCATCATGATCGCATTCTTCTTGACGATGCCGATCAGCATCAGAAGCCCGATAACGGCAATCACCGACAGATCGAAGCCAAGCCAGGAAAGCGCGAGCAGCGCGCCGACCGCCGCCGCAGGCAGACCGGAGAGGATGGTCAGCGGGTGGATGAAGCTCTCATAGAGCATGCCGAGCACGACATAGATGGTCAGGATTGCGCCAAGGATCAGCAGGCCCTGGTTGGCGGCGGCATCCTGGAAAGTCTTGGCCGTACCATAGTAGCTAGTGGTGACATTCGGCGGCATGCCGATCTGGGCCTTGAGCTTGTCGATCTCGGCGATGCTGTCGCCCAGGGCGACCTTGTCAGGCAGGTTGTAGGAGATGGTAACGGCGGGAAGCTGCCCTAGCTGGTTGACCGTCAGGGCACCCGCGACGCTTTCGATATGCGAATACGCGCTCAAGGGGATCAGCGTACCGTTGGCGCCGGCGACCTCGATGCCCGACAGACGTTCGGGAGTCCAGTCGATCTTCGGGTCGACCTCCATGATCACGTCGTAGCTATCGCTCGTTGTGTAGATGGTCGAAACCTGCTGCGTGCCGAAGCCGCCATAGAGCGTCGAGCGCAGCACGTCGGCCGTGATCCCGAGCGAAGCGGCCTTGTCGCGGTCGATGACGAGTTGCGCCTGAAGCGCATTGTTCTGCAGGTCGGAGCTGACATCGGCGAAAACGGTCCTTTCGGCTGTCATCGCGTCAGTCAGCTTCTGCGCCCACTGGTTCATCAGCCTTTCATCCAGGCTCTGGACAACCAGCTGGTACTGGCTGGCCGAGGCGCGCGCACCAACCGACAGGTTCTGCACCGGCGACATGAAGGCCTGTATTCCCGCTATCGGAGCCAATTGCCGGCGCAGCTCGACAAGTACCTGCTGCAGAGGCGGGCGCTCGGTCTTGGGCTTCAGTTCGACAAAAAGCCGGGCCGAGTTCATTGCACCTGAACCGCCGCCACCGCCGCCGACGTTGGAGGCGACATGGGCGACATAGGGCGATTTGGCGAAAACATCCGCAACCTGGGCCTGGAGTCCCTTCATCGCATCAAAGGAGATATCCTGGCGCGCCAGCGTCGTGACCTGAAGCTGGCTGATGTCTTCGAGCGGGAAAAAGCCCTTCGGCATGGTTTGCAGCTGATAGACGGTCATGCCGATCGTGCACAGGAAGATCGCGAAAACGAACGGGTGGAAGCGGAAGCAAAGCTTGAGCAATCTGTCGTAGCCGCGCAGGACCGCTTCGAAGCCGCGCTCGAGCATGCCGCCGAGCCCTGTATCGCTGTGCGAGGCGATCGGGAGCCGTGACGCCAGCATCGGCGTCAGCGTCAGCGAAACGAAGGCCGAGGCCAATATGGCGACGACGACCACGATGGCGAATTCGTAGAATATCTTGCCGATCACGCCGCCCATCAAAAGGACGGGGATGAACACCGCCACAAGCGAAAGCGAAATCGCAATGATGGTGAAGCCGATTTCGCGCGAGCCCTTCAGGGCGGCTTCAAACGCGCTTTCGCCATTCTCCTCTATATGACGGACGATATTTTCCAGCATGACGATGGCGTCGTCGACCACCAGCCCGACAGAAAGCGTCAGAGCCATCAGCGAGATGTTGTCGATGGAAAAGCCGAAGAGATACATGACGCCGAGCGTCGCGATCAGCGAAATCGGCACGGCAAGTGCCGGGATGAGCGTCGCCCAAATCCGGCGCAGGAAGATGAAAATCACCAAAATGACCAGCGCGATCGTCAAGCCAAGCGTGAACTGCACGTCGCTGACAGCGGCCCGTACCGATACGGCGCGATCGTTGAGGGTCTCGATCGAGGCCGATGCCGGCAATTCGCTGCGGAAAGTCGGCAGCATCGCCCTGACCCTGTCGACAACTGCGACCGTGTTGGCATTCGGCTGACGCTGCACGGCGAGAAGGATGGCGCGCGTGCCGTCATGCCAGCTTGCGGTCTGGGTGTTGGCGACAGAATCGATCACCCGCGTGACGTCGCCGAGCCGAACCGGCTTGCCGCCACTGCTGGAGATGATGAGATTGGCAAATTCCGCCGCGTTGTCGAGTTGGGTATTGGCAACGATGGTCAGCTGCTGCTGGTTGTTTTGCAACGTCCCCAGGGGCGCGTTCGAATTGGCCGCCGCGATCGCGGTCGAGAGCTGGGCGGTCGAGATTCCACGCGCGGCAAGCGCATTGGCATCGACCTGGATGCGCACCGCAAATTGCTGACTGCCGTAGATCGAGACCTGCGCGACGCCGTCGAGCGTCGACAATGACGGCGAGATCACCTGCTGGGCAAAAGCGTCGAGATCGGTAAGCGGCACGACGTCGCTCTTAAGCGCCAGCAACAAGATCGGGGCATCGGCTGGATTGACCTTGCGATAGCTCGGCGGCGACGGCAGGTCGGCCGGCAGGGCGCGGGCCGAGCGCGCGATCGCGGCCTGCACGTCAGCTGCGGCGGCGTCGATGTTGCGGTTGAGGACGAACTGGATCGAGATCGAGGTCGAACCGAGCGAATTGGTCGTTGAAATGCTGTCGATGCCGGCGATTGTGGCGAACTGCTTGATCAGTGGCGTCGCCACTGATGTGGCCATGGTGTCGGGCGAGGCGCCGGGCAGACTTGCCGAGACGTTGACGACCGGAAAATCCGCCTCGGGCAGCGCTGCCACGGGCAGCTTGGTGTAGGCAAACAGCCCGGCCATCACCAGCGCGATCGACATCAAAAGCGTTGCGACCGGCCGGCGAATGCAGAATTCGGAGATCGTCATTGTTTGCGTCCAGCCGAACCCTGCGGGGCGACATAGGCGGCAGGTTCAACCTGGGGCGCGGTGGAGCTGGTGCCTGCCACCGCCGTCGGCAGCACGGCGGCACCAGGCTTCAGCCGCAACTGTCCTTCGGTCACTACCTGTTCGCCAGGATTGAGACCCGAGGCGATAGCCGACGCTGTGCCTTCGTTGGCCGTGTCCTTGACCGGGCGAAGCTCAACCGTGTTGTCAGGTCGCACGAGCCAAACGAACTGTCCCTGCTGACCGGCCTGCAGGGCCACGGTGGGAATGATCGTTGCATTGGGCAAATCGGCCTGATCGATCTGGATGTCGACATATTGGCCCGGCCAAAGCGCCAGATTGCCGTTGGAGAAGGTGGCGCGCATGGCGATGGTGCCCGACGTCGTATCGACAGCCGAGTCGATGAAATCCAGCGTGCCTGAGGCAATGACTTCGGGACTCGCGCTCCCCAGTGCCTTGACGGTCGGCGCATTGCCGCTGTTCATCAGCTGCCTGAAGGTCGGCAACTCCGATTCCGCAAGGTGAAAGGTCACCTCCAGCGGGTCGACCTGAGTGATGGTAACGAGACCAGTGGTCGTGTTCGACGCGCTGGACGAGTTGCCTACGATGTCGCCGACTGCGATTTGCACGGCGCCCAGTCGCCCCGATATCGGCGCCTTGATCATGGTGTAGTCGAGCTGAACCTGGTCGGCATCGATCGCCGCCTGGTCGCCAGCGACGTTCGCTTGCGCTCCCAGCTGCAACGCCAGGGCCAAGTCATAGGCCTGCTGCGTGCCGGCCTGCTTGCTGGCGAGATCCTTGGCGCGATTCATGTCTGCCGTGGTGCTGACCACCAAGGCATTGTCCTTGGCAAGGGTCGCCTGGTCGCGCGCCAGCTGCGCACGCAACGAACGGTCGTCAAGCGAGATCAACAGGTCGCCGGCCTTCACCATCTGGCCGTCCTTGACGTGGATTTCCGTCACCTGGCTCGATATGCGGGCGCCGACTTCGACCACCGCCGGTGACTGCACGGTGCCAAAAGCTCTCGTCACCACAGGAAATGAGCCGCTTTGTGCCGGCGCGACCGAAACGGCTATCGCGTTGCCGTGCTGCGCTTTTGGATCCGCGCGGGCTGCGCTGCCAGCCTTGCTAGCTCCCTGCTGGGGTGCCTCAAGGCTTGCCATGGCGCCGGCAGCATGCCGTTTGGCCGTATCGATCAATCCCGGAAACAGCAGCAACGCCGCTGCGACGGCAAGTGCCATCGGGACCAATACGGCAGAGCGGAATGTCCACATGAGACAGCTCCTGGGCGCAGGGGGCCATTTCCACGCGCGCCCCGCGACAACACATCTTTCGGCTGCGCCTTACGACGAGCTGTCCCTGCAAATGTAGGAAGCGGATCAGCAGCGGCGAGTAAATCGAGGCTGAGTTACCAAGATTTAATATGGCCAATGGCTGCACTCGCACCCTGGCGAGGGCTTAAGCCTTGGCTAGAATTGCGCGAGCGCGGGCAATGATCGGTGCATCGACCATCTTGCCCTCGAAGACGAAGGCGCCATGGCTTTCGCGCTCTGCCTGTCCGGCCTCGGCAACCAGGCGCGTTGCCCAGTCGAGCTCGGCTTCGCTCGGCGAAAAACCGGCATTCAAAACAGGCACGGCCGAAGGATGGACGCAGGTCGCGCCGTCGAAGCCAAAGGCTTTCGCCTCGGCTGCAGCCGCTCCGATGGCGTCGACATCGGCATAGTCGGCGATACCACGCAGCAGGCCAAAGGACAGCTTGCCCGAGGCCTTGGCCGCCATATGCACCATCTGCTTGGGGAGACGCAGCACGTCGGGTGTCGCTGAAGCCCCCATGGCGGTGGCGAAATCCTCGCCGCCAAGCGCCAGCCCCATCACGTTGGGATGCGCGGCGAGCGCACGGGCGTCGAGAACGGCACCGGGGTCCTCGACGAGGCCGATGAATGGCATCGGATCGCGCATGATAGGCGCGATATGGCCGGCAAGGCGGGCAAGCTGCTCCAATGTCGCCAGCTTCGGCACCATGAGGCCGAAAGCCCCTGCCCGGCAGGCGGCGGCCGCATCCTCGAACTGCAGGTCGGTTTCAGAGTTGATGCGCACGAAAACGGCCGCGCCCGCCTGCCCGACATGCCGGATGGATGCGGTGAGGCCTTCACGTGCTGCGAGTTTGCTGTTCGCCGGCACCGAATCCTCGAGATCGAGGATGATCGCATCGGCGCCCCGCTCATGCGCCTTGGCGATGAACCGCTCGGCATGGGCCGGCACATAAAGCAGGGAGCGCAGTTTCATTTTTCGGCTCCCGCGACGATTGCCGCGACAGCCTCCGGTGCTACGCCCGCCTCCGCCAGCACCTCGGCGGTGTGTTCGCCCAATCCTGGTGCGGGTCGGCGAAAGGTGCCCGGCGTCGCTGATAAGCGTGGGACGATGTTGTGCATCGGCAGCGCGCCATGGTCCTCATCGTCCAATGAAACAATCACCTCGCGCTCGGTGAAATGCGGATCGGTGGCAGCGTCGGCGATGCTGTAGATCGGCCCGACGGTGGCGCCGCTGTCGCGCATGATGGCAAGCGCTTCGTCATGCGAACGGGTGGCGAACCAGGCGCCGATCGCCTCGTCGACAAGTTCGCGATGCTTGAGGCGCTCGCTGTTGGTGGCAAAGCGCGGATCGGCATTCATGTCAGCCCGGCCGATGATCTCGAAGATGCGGCGCGCAACTGCCGGCGTCGAGCCGGAAAGGGCTACATATTTGCCGTCGGCACAGCGATAGACGTTGCGCGGACTTGCGGTGTTCGAGGCGCTGCCGACGCGCTCCTTGACCTTGCCGGTGAGCGCATGGATGCCCGCCTCGGGACCGAGTACGGAGAAGATCGGCTCAAGCAGCGACAGGTCGACAACCTGTCCGCGCGCCTTGCCCTTTTGGCGGGCAAACAGCGCTGTCATCGTCGCCGACATGCCGTAGATGCCGGCGATCATGTCGGCCAGCGCCAAAGGCGGCAGGACCGGCTCGCGGTCGGGAAACCCGGTGCGGTAGGCATAACCGCTCATGCCCTCGACGATGGTGCCGAAGCCGGGGAATTCGGCATAAGGCCCGGTCTGGCCGAAGCCGGAAATGCGCACGACAACGAGATCGGGATTGCGCTCAAGGAGCAGGACGGGGCCAAAACCCATCTGCTCCAGCGTGCCGGGGCGGTAGTTTTCGATCAGCACGTCAGCGCCGTCGATGAGCGCCCACAGCGCCTCGCGGTCGGCAGCCTCACGCAGGTTGAGCACCACCGAGCGCTTGTTGCGGCCATAGGTCTTCCAGAAGATCGACAGGCCGTCTTCCTTCCACTCGCGCAACGGATCGCCGACAGGTGGCTCGATCTTGACGACATCGGCACCGAAATCGGCAAGCTGCAACGACAGCATGTTGCCAGCGACCAGCCGCGACAGATCGAGCACCTTGATGCCTTCAAGCGGCCCCTCGGCGGCCGGGTCCCAGTGCATTTGAGCAAAGCCTGTCATCGGATACGCTCGCCTGTCTCCTTGTCGAACAACAGCACCTTGGCCGGATCGAAGCCGAGCGTCACGCGCTGACCCGACTGCAAAGGTGCAGCCTCGCTCAGCACCATGGAGATGTCGTTTGAGCCGATGCGCAGAAGCACCTCCTGAGCGTCGCCGGTGGGTTCGACAAGCACGACCTCGGCGGCGACACCATTGTCGGCAAGGCCGATATGCTGCGGCCGGATGCCGTAGACGATCTTGCGGCCCGGCGCGAGATTGGCGCCGGCAGGCAGTGGAAGCGTGGCGCCGTCGGCAAGCCGCAGGTTTTGGCTATCGATTTCACCGTGCAGCAGATTGATCTCGGGCGAGCCGATGAAGCCGGCGACGAAGAGGTTGCGCGGGTTCCTGTAGAGCTCCAGCGGCGGCCCCATCTGCTCGATCTTGCCGCCGTTCAGCACCACGATCTTGTCGGCCATGGTCATGGCCTCGRTCTGGTCGTGGGTGACGTAGATGGTGGTCTTGCCCAGGCGCTGATGCAGCTTCTTGATCTCGCCGCGCATCTTGACGCGCAGCTTGGCGTCGAGGTTGGACAGCGGCTCATCGAAGAGGAAGGCGCGGGGATCGCGCACGATGGCCCGCCCCATCGCCACGCGCTGACGCTGGCCGCCGGAGAGTTCGCGCGGCAGGCGGTCGAGCAGCTTTTCCAACCCGAGGATTTCGGCGGCCTCCGCGACCCGCTTCTGGATCTCGGCCTTGGAGACACCAGCGAGCTTGAGCGCGAAGCTCATATTGTCGGCGACCTTCATATGCGGATACAGCGCATAGTTCTGGAACACCATGGCCAGGTCGCGTTCCTTGGCCGGCATGTCGTTGACGATCTTGCCACCGATGGTGATCTCGCCGGAGCTGATGTCCTCGAGGCCGGCGATCATCCGCAACAGCGTCGACTTTCCGCAGCCGGACGGGCCAACCAGGACGACGAATTCGCCCTTGCCCATGTCGAGCGAAATGTCGTCGAGCACCGGCACGCTGCCGTAGCTCTTGCCGACATTCCTGAGTTCGATTTCAGACATGTTCCTCCCTTTCGATACGCCCGCACGGGTCCCCGCCCCAGCCGACAGGCCTGGAGCGGGAACCACAGTCTTCAGGCGGTCTCGATGATTTCGACCGTACCCACGCTCATGCGGCCGAGCGCGCCGAGGCGCAGGCCGGCCATGCCGTAGGTGTATTTGCCGTCTTTCGCCTCGATCAGCGTCTTGCCGTCGATGGCAAAGGACAGCGTGTCACCGGTCGCCGAAAACGCGAAAGCATAGTTCTTGCCCAGCTCGCGCTTGAATGGCGCGCGCGCCAGAACCGTCGTGCCGAAATCCTCCTTGAGGATCACCACGTCGTCGCCGTCGAAGCCCGCGGCGTAGAACTGGCTGGTGCCTTGCGCGCGCGTTGTCACCAGTTGCGATGCACCGGCGAGCGGCTGGATGTCGGCCAGAACCTTGACGTTGCGGGCGTAGTAGTGCCCCGCCCACATGTCGGCGTCGCTAGGCGTATGCGCATGGATGCGGCCCTTCTGCAGCGTCCAGTGGCCACGGTTCCAGGTGAAGCGCGAAACAGCACCCCATTCCTGCACCTCGGTGCGCGGATCGATGACGGAGTGGCCGGCACCGTCGACCTTGAAGTCGGCGAGGAACAGGCGGCCGAGGAACTTCAAGCGGCCGAAATATTCGACCTGGATGCCGATCTCGTCGATGGCCTCCAGTCCTTMAGGCACGGTGAAGTCGTAATCCAGCCAACCTTCATGATTGGGCACGTGCCAGCCGCCGATCTCTTCGATGGTGCCCGACATGGCGCGGCGGACGTAAGGAACGACGCGCAGATTGCCATCGCCATTCCATGGGTCGAGCCAGAGCTTGAACGACACCTTCTGGCCGGCATCGACGAGTGGCGTGAACATCGGGCGATAACGCTCGTCGTCGAAATCCTCGCGGCGGTAGAACGGCTTCCAGAAGATGCGCCCGCCCTGTCCGCGCTCGAGCCGGTCGAGCTGGATTTCGAGCGAGCCACGCGAACCTTCGACATGCCGTTCGGTCGACGCCTTGACGCTGATCTGGTTGAAGCCTGCGGTACGGAAAGCATGGGTGGAGCCAGGCAGGTCGAAGTCGAAACGCACGCCGCGCCGGGTGAAATCTTCCAGCCAAAGCGCCGGCACTTCTTCACCGCGCAGCTGCAGTGCAAGCACGGTCAGTTCGCGGGCGAAGGACGGAATGTCGGCGATGTTAAGCGAACCGACGACGCCCGAGGCGATGACGAAGTCGTTGATCGGCTTGCGGTACTTGTCCCAGCCGGGCTGCACGCCCTGGAAGGTGCCGACAATGGCACCGGCATTGCCGGCGTTGCAGTCGGTGTCCCAGCCGGCCATGGTGGCAATCTCGGCGGTGCGCGGCAGGTCGCCTTCACCGTAGAGGATCGCCATGACCGTCACGCCCGCATTGGGGATGATGTGGCAGACGCCGGGGTAGCGGTCATAGCCCCACTCGGCGGTCAGCATGTCGCGGCAGGCGCGCCAGTTGTTGGGGTTGGCCTTGTGGAAGGCGATCACCGCAGTGGCGACGCGGGCATAGGTCGAGCGTGCGTCGATGGTGGCAAGTGCAGCCTCGATGATCTCATTGATCGAGGTCGCCTCGAAGGCCTTGGCGATGGCCGCGGCGCAGAAGCGCGCGCCGTTCAGTCCCTCGCCGTCATGGGCGACGGATGCCGCGCGCGCCGAGGCGTCGGCGGCCTTTTGCGGCTCGCCGGGATGCACCCAGCCCCAGCTGTCGATGAAGATTTGCCCGCCGATCTGCTCGGCGACGCTGGCACCATTCTGGGCGATGGAGCCCGACTGCGGCGCGGGGATGCCAGCGCGCAGATTGCGATAGGCGGTGTGTTCGGTCGAAACGCCGAAACCGCCCCACCAGTACATGCCGTGCTCTTCGGCGGCATAATTGACCCAGGTCTTGCCGACATGTTCGGCGGTGGCGCCCAGGCCGTAATCGCGCAGCGCGCGGATGAAATAGACCGGACCGTTGGTGTCGTCGTCGGCAGCAAAATTCTTGAAATCGCGCAGATACTGGGTGACTTCGCCGTAGGTCTTCTGGATGCGCTCATAGCTCCAGATTGTCGGTTCCACCGGTGCGCCAAGCCGCACGCCGATGGCCTTGCCGATGAAGCCGGCATAGATCTTTTCGTAAATCGTCTCTTTGGTGAGCTTGGGCATCATCGGTCTTTCGTTATGGACTAGAGCGTAAGGGCGGCACGGCGCGTGGCGCGCGCGTCTGTGGCGGCCTGGTCGGCGGCGAGGATGACTTTCACCGTTTCGGTGAAAGCGTCGGCCGAGGCGTTGAGGTCGAGCCGGTTGGTCTTGTCGAGCAATTTGCGATCGTCATCGGAGATGACGCTTTCGCCATGCATGGCGCCCAGGATCGCGCCGGCCATGACGCCGATGGAGTCGGTGTCGCGGCCCGAATTGACGCCGTCCTCGATCGACTTGCGGAAATCACCGTCGTTGAGCAGGCAAAAGCCCAGCGCCAGCGGCAGCTCCTCGATCGCGCCCAAACGGCTCGGCTGGTAGGCGTTGGTCAGCCGGCCGACCTTGCCGGGCGTGTGATTGACGTCGTCGCCCATCGGCGAATAAGGCGCCATGGCCTTGTGGAATTCGGCAACGACCGTCGCGTAGTCGGCCTTTGACGCCTTCAGCTTCCTTGTCACGGCGACAATGTCGGCGATGGCATTCTTGGTACCGTCCTTGGCAAGGGTCAGCACTTCCTCGATCACGGCTTCGATTGTGGTGCCCGGAATGAAGGCCGCGGCCACAGCCGCCGCGAACACGCCGGCGGCTTCCAGGCCGTAGCTTTCCTGGTGGCCCGAGGCAAACGCGATCGCCTCGTCATAGGCAGCCTTGGGATCGCAGGCGTTGACCACGCCGATCGGCGCCACATACATCGCAGCACCGCAGTTCACCATGTTGCCGATGCCACCCTGGCGCGGGTCGCAGGAAGCCAGCTGGTGACGCTGGAAAATCCACTTCTCGGGATAGAACAACCGTTCGATCAACATTGCTTCGCGCTGCAATTCGGGCACCCAGCGCGGGATCCAGGCGATCTGGCGCACCATGCCGTCGGCCATGTCCCAGGCGTCGAGATGCCTGCCGGTCTCGGCGTAGATATCCATCAGGCACAGCGTCATCATCGTGTCGTCGGTGACGATGCCGCTGCCGCGCACCCGGCCGTTTCGTGMCGTCGCGTCGAGCGACATCTTGTGCCACTGCGTTTCGAGTGACGTCACTCGCCCGTAACGGCTGGCGATTTCAGCGGCGGAAAGCTTTTCGATCGGCGCTCCGATGGCGTCGCCTAAGGCGACGCCATGGACGAGCGCGCGGACTCTGCCTTTCAGCGAGAGCCCTTGTGCATCACTTGGCAGCATCAAGAACGGTCCTTGCATATTCGTTGAGACGCTTGCCGCCGGCGGCTTCCCATTCGGCGACATACTGGTCCCACTGATCCATCTTGGCTTCGCCGGAGATGAACTTGTAGACCCAGGAGCGATAGACGTTTTCGGTGGCGTCGAGATCGGCGGCATAGTCGGCCGGCCAGACAAAGGCGTTGTCAGGCTTGAAGTACTTCTGGGTCGTCGTCATCCACTGCTGGGCGGCTTCGGACTGCCAGACGACCGGCGGCTTCCAGTTCGCCGACACCATGAAGCGGGCATACCAGGTCGCCATCTTGTCGGTGACCTTATAGGTGTCGCCGTCCTTGGTGTATTCCTGGCCCTCGAAGCCCAGGCGGTCCATCATCTGTCCCTCGGGGCTCGCCATGAAGTCGAGCAGCTTCATCACCTCGGCCTTATGCTCGGAGGTCGCCGAGATCGCAAATCCGCGCGATTCCTTGGACACGTCGACAGCCGACAGGCCCTGTCCGGCCGGGCCCTTGGGCGGCGACAGCAGCACAAGCTCGGTGTTTGGGTGCACCTGGCGCATCTTGCCGCCATAGATGTCTATGACTTCGCCCGACGAGCCGAAGATCACGCCGGCCTTGCCGGTGTAGAACTTGTCTTCCTTCACGTCGAACTTGGTGGTGATGTATTCGGGATCGTAGAGCCCCTGCTCGCGCAGCGAGGCGTAGAAGGCGATCTTGTCCTTCTCCTGGCTGGTGATGCGCGCATTCACCCATTCGCCGCCCGCATTCTTCATCCACGAGCCGGTGACGCCGAAGGCCTGATTGAAGATCGAATCGAGTTCGTTGGTGTTGCCTGCGGTGGTCACGCCATAGGTGTCGGCAACGCCATTGCCGTCGAGATCGCCATCCTTGATGGCCTTGAACAACTTCACATAGTCTTCGACCGTTTCAGGCGCCTTGAGGCCGGTCTTTTCCAGCCAGTCCTTGCGGATTACCGGCTGCGGCCCACGCACGGGATAGACATAGAGAAGATAGGGATAGTTCTTCAGCCGCTCGACATTGTGCGGCCACAGCGCGTCCTTCACATATTTGGACTCGGCGATGGCAGGGGTGAGGTCTTCGAGAACGCCCTGCTCGACCATTTTGGCGTCGCCGCCCTGGAAATAGATCAGGTCCGGGATGTCGCCCGAAAGCAGCATCACCGACAGCTTGTCGGCATAGCCTGACGAAGGCAGGTCGACCATCTCGATGGCGAGGTCGGTGCCTTGGGCACGCAGCGCATCCTCGATGCGCTTGATGTGCTTGACGTCGTCCGGGTTGGACGACACGAAATCCTTGGACACGACGCGGATCTTGACCGGCTCGGCCATGGCGGGGACAGCCACGGCGAGGCTCAACGCCAGGGCCGTCGATGTCATCAGGATCATTCTTGTGAACATTTCATCTCCTCCATTTGATCATTTTTTTGGCAGGCACATCGTCGCCATCAGCCCTTGAGCGCGCCGCTCATGGTGCCTTTGGTGAAGAATTTCAGGATCAGCGGGTAGATCGCCAGGATCGGCACGATGGTCAGCAGGATCATGCCGGCCTTGAGCGACCTCAGATCAAGCTGGCCCGCACCAGTGTTGTTGTTGGCGTTGTCGACGCCGACGATCGCAATCTTGTCGCCATCGATGACGAACTGGCGCAGCACCACCTGCAACGGCCATTTGCTCTGGTCGTTGAGATAGATCATCGCGTGGAAGAACTCGTTCCAGTGGAAGACGAGGTAAAACAGCGAGATCGTCGCCAACGCCGGCTTGGCCAGGGGCAGCACCACATACCAGAACACCTGGAAGGGATTGGCGCCGTCGAGCTCGGAGGCCTCGAGAAGCTCCTTGGGGATTTCCTCGAAGAAGCGGATGAGGATGACCAGGTACCAGGCATTGACCGCCTTGTAGAGGATCACCGACCAGTAGCTGTCGAGCAGCCCGAGCCGCTTGTTGACGAAATACTCCGGAATGATGCCGGGTTCGAAAACGATGGTGACGAGCACCAGGATGAACAGCGCCTTGCGTCCGGGAAGGCCGGGCCGCGACAGGCCCCAGGCCATGAGTGCGGTGCCGACGACGCCGATCAGCGTGCTGACAAAGGTGATGAAGATCGAATTGAAGATGCCGCGCTGCACATTGGGGTGTTGCAGCAAAACGCTCCACACATCGAGTGAGAAGCCTCTGGGCAGGATGGTCAGGCCATTCATGCCCGGCACCTTGGCGGGCTCAGACAGCGACACCGCCAGAAGATTGAGGAGCGGCTGCACCGTGACGACGACGAGCAGCAAAAGCGTCGACACGATGATGGCGTATTCGATGCGTTCGAGCGGAGACTTGCGCGACAGGGCCATTACCACACTCCCTTGCCGGTCAGGCGCTTGGACACGAAATGGGCGGTGACGATCATCATCGTGCCGAGCACCGCCTTGAACAGGCCGGCGGCGGTCGCCAGCGAGTATTCGCCGGTCTGCAGGCCTATGCGGTAGACATAGGTATCGACGATATCGATCCTGGAACGCACAACGTCGTTGGTGAAGTTGATGACCTGGTTGAGATCGGCGTTGAGGAACATGCCGGCGTTCAGGATGAACAGCGTGGCGATCGTCGGCACGATGCCGGGCAGCGTCACGTGCCAGATCTTTTGCCAGCGATTGGCGCCGTCGATTTCAGCGGCGTCGTAGAGCTGCTGGTCGATGGCGATGATGGCGGCGAGGTAAAGCAGGCTGTCCCAGCCGGCGGAGCGCCAGATCTCGGTGAACACCAGCACCCAGCGAATGGCGCCGGTGTCGGTCATGAACGAGCGCGGCGCGATGCCGGCCATGCCCATCAGATTGTTGACCGCGCCATCGGTGGGCGACAGTGCAGCGATAAAAACGCCTGCAATGACCACCCAAGACAGGAAGTGCGGCAGATAGATCGCCGACTGGATGAACTTGCGCAAGCGTCCGCCGCGCACCTCGTTGATCAAAAGCGCCACCAGGATCGGCACCGGCAGGAAGAAGGCCATCTTCATCGCCGAGATGATCAGCGTGTTGGCAAGCACCTGCCAGAACACCGGCGAGGCAAACAACACGTAGAAATGCTTGAGCCCGACCCAGATGTTGGGCGGAACGATCCGCACCTGCTCGAAGGCGATCTTGGCTTCCCAGATCGGCAGGTAATGCAGCACCAGGAAAAACATCAGGCCCGGCGCCATCATGACATAGAACGGCCACCAGCGGCGCCAGCCATTGACGAATGCAGCGGCGCGCTTCGGCCGGCTGCGCAGGGCAGAATTGGGAACGTTCCCAATTTTGGGAACATGCAACGCCTGATCATGGTCGGTCATCGTCAGTTACCTCCCGTCCCCGACCGCGCGCCTGGGCTGGTTCGCCGACAGGTCGGCTAGCGACCCCCGCTCGATCAGCCGGCACGKCAGGAACACCCGGCCGTGCTCCGAACGGCCGGCAATTTCRTCGAGCAGGCTATCGAGAGCGCGCACGCCCATCTCGCGGCCCGGCTTGGCGACGGTCGTCAGCCCAGGCCACGAGAATGCACCCGCCGGCACGCCGTCGAAGCCAAGGATCGAAACATCTTCGGGGCAGCGCAATCCGGCTTCCCGTATCGCCACCATGGCCCCCAGCGCCATCAGGTCGTTGGCTGCAAACACCGCGAAATGGTCAACCCGCTCACGCGCAAGCAGCCGCTTCATGGCTATGCGCCCGCCTTCGACCGTGTATTCCCCGTCTTCCATCGGCAGCGCCGCCGGGTCGATGTCACGCTCGACGCAATGCTCGTGGAAGGTGCGCAGGAAACGCGCCCGGGCGATACGCGACTTGGGGCCAAGGATCAGCGCCGGAGCGTGGTGCCCCTTAGAAACCAGGTGATCCATGCCCAGCCGCACGGCCTGAGCGATATCCGAGCCGACGCTCGAGATCGCGGGGAAGCGCTCGGCGCTCGAACCGATCAGGACGAAAGGCAGGCCGAAACGGTCGAGATCGTCGAAATTGTCGGCGACCGGATTGATGATCGCCCCATCGACGCGGGCCTGACGCAAGGCGCGCAAATGGCTGGCCTCGCGGCCGTGATCCCAGTCAGAGGAAAAGACTAAGAGCGACGCGCCGTTTTCGGCAGCGCGATCCTGGGCGCCACGCGCAACCTCGGCCCAGAACGGGTTGGTAATGTCTGGGATGACGAGACCGAGCAGTCCGGTACGTCCTGAACGCATGCCGACAGCAAGATCATTGCGCTCGTAGCCGACCGCCTTCGCAGCCTCAAGTACGCGTTCGCGCGCCTCATCAGTCACATTCGAGGCACCGGAAAGCGCACGGCCGGCGGTGCTCTTCGACACCCCCGCCCTCTCCGCGACGTCAATGATCGTCGGACGCCTCCGCTGCACCTGCACGCTCCTCCTCAGCGATTTTGTGGGAACGTTACCATGAGCCTAGCGGATCGGCAAGCGCGCCTTTTTGAAAGCCAAGTGTGGGCCGGCAAGAACTGGCGTCGGGTCGCGACGCCGACAGTCAGCCGCCCATCAGTGCTTCGACCAATCGCTCCCGCGTCAGCGGCAGGTCACGCATGCGCATGCCGAGCGCACGGGAGGCAGCGTTTCCGATCGCTGCTGCGACTGGCCCTTGCGCGGCCTCGCCAGCACCCAGCGGCGGGCGTGTCGGGTCGATGATGAAGCGCGTCTCGATCTCGGGGATTTCCGAAAACTTCAAGATGGGATAGCTGCTCCAGTCGAAAGCCGGCACGCGGTCGTTTTCGACCTTGACCTCTTCCTTCAAGGTCCAGCTCGCGGCCTGGATGGCGCCACCCTCGATCTGGCTTCGGGCCCCTTCCGGATTGATGAGCAATCCGGCATCTACGCAGAGCCAAAGCCGCTCCAGCCGAACCTCTTCATCCACTGCGACCTCGGCGACGGCAGCCAGCCAGGCGCCCTTGTTTTTGTAGCGTGCGGCAGCAATGCCGAGCGCGCGCCCTTCGCCCGCGGCATGGCTGCCGGGCCAACCGCACATCTCCGCCACGCCCGAAAGGACGGCGCGGCAGCGGTCATCGCTCAGATGGCGAAGCCTGAACTCCAGTGGGTCGACGCCGGCCAGGTCGGCCAGTTCGTCCATCGCGGATTCGATGGCGAAGACATTGAGGTGAGCACCAAGCGAACGCAGCGACGAGGTCCTGATGCGGCTTCGCGTGTCGAGTTGGACGGCGACTTCCTGACTTGGAAAATCGTAGACTGCCACAGAATTACGTGCCGCACCGCCACCCGCAGCATCTGGCAGGTCCTCGACCCTGCTCGGCAGGCGCGTGCTGTCCAGCGCTTCGGCCGACGTCAGGTTCACATGGCCGCCGAAACCCGGACGCTGGGCATGCGGCTCGCTCACCACCGACAGTTTCCACGTCGCCATCTGGCCCGTGGAATCGAGCTCGGCTTCCACGGTCGCCGACATGGCAGCCCCCAAGGGGCCGCGGGCAAGTTCGTCTTCCCGCGACCACAACGCCCGTACCGGCCGGCCAGTCAGCTCCATGGCAACGATCGCCGCGTCGAGCGCCGCATCGTCGGCGCCATTGTGGCCATAGCAGCCGGAACCATGGGCATGAACGACCCTGACTCGCGACAGGTCGAGCCCCAGGCATTTGGCGATCTGGCCGCGAAGCGGGAATATGCCCTGCGAATGGCTCCATACGGTCAGCCGGCCAGCCTCATAGTGCGCCAGCGCGCAGGACGGCCCGATCGACGCATGCGCGACATGCGCTCGCGAATAGCGCGCCGAAATATTCGTGGACCGGGCACCTGGAACAGCGGAACCGAGGACCGTGCGTTTCTCTTGGGATGCCGCAGCAGGCTGCCAAAGGCCGGGCACTTCCTCCCAGCGTGCGAAGTTTTCAGCCACAGCATGTGCTCGATGCACGGCAAGCTCGTCGGTTCCGACAAGGGCGAGGAAATCTTGCTTCCGCAGAACGGTCACGTTGGGATAACGGCGTTGCAGCCATGCCTCGTCGAACTGGGCCAAGCGAGCAAGCCGGAAGGGTTGTCTCACGACCCGCACATGCAGCATGGCTGGCAACGACAGGTCCTGGATGAACCCGCCGCCGTTGCGTTTTTTTGCCATGTCGAAACGCGGTTGGCTTGCGCCGACTACGGAAAAGTCATTGACCGGCTTTACCGGAACATCACCGGTGACGTGCTGCTTCCAGTCGACTTCGGATGCGAGCGACCAGAAATCCAGGCCGGTCGGAGCCTCGTCGAGCAAGATCGCCCCATCCAGGCAAGACAGCGCGGCGACATCGGTTCCCAGTCGTGCCGCCGCCGCCTGGATCAAGACAGCGCGCAGCTGTGCCGAAGCCAGGCGGATCGATGTGCCGGACACTTCGACCGACTGGCTGCCGGCGGTAAGGCCCTCGTCTGGCGAACGATCGGTATCGGCCGCCAAGAGGACAATCCGCTCCGGACTGATCGCCAATTCGTCGGCGGCGATCTGCGCCAATGCTGTCAGGATGCCCTGGCCAAGTTCGACCTTGCCCGAGCAGACCGTGACAAGGCCAGGCCGATCAAGGGATAGCCAGCGTCGCAGTTCAGGATTGTCCTGGATGCTCTTGGGCAGCGCATTGCCGATCATGGCACAGCCTCATCAAGGCGAGTTGCAGCACTCTCGACGGCGCGCAGAATGCCGCCATGCGCGCCACAGCGGCACAGATGCCGGTCAAGTGCCGCAACAATCGCCTCACGGCTCGGGTGCCGCTCCGCCTTGAGCAGCGTATATGCACTCATCAGGATGCCGGAAATGCAGTAGCCGCACTGTCCGGCTTGCTCGCGCTCGAACGCGTCAAGCAATGCCGCCCCGACAGGATCGTTGGCAAGAGCTTCGGCGGTCGTCACCGTGGCGCCAGCCAGCGCCGACACAGGCAGTGTGCAGGAATAGCGTGCCTGCCCGTCAATGCTGACGACGCATGCGCCGCACTGCTCCAGGCCGCAGCCGAAATGTGTCGCCTTGAGATCGAGCCGGTTTCTCAGCGCGAAGAGCAGAGGCTCGTCGCCCACATTCTCCAGGCTGACGTCCAGCCCGTTGAGCTGAAACGAGACGACAGCGCTCATGGCTTTTGCCCCACGATTTTCTCTAGGGAAGGCGGCGACGAACGCTTCGCTGTGCGAATGTGTTGGGGGCCTGCATCGGGTTTTGATGCCATGCTTTCCCTAGCCCGCTTCGACCGGTAGGCGCTGGGCGTCATGCCGACCGCGTTCTTGAAGGCGCGGAGGAAATATTTCTCGTCGTTATAGCCGACCGAATAGGCGATCTGGGCGATCGTATCGGCGGTCAGCACCAGGCGTTCGCGGGCGTCCTCGATGCGCATCTCGCGGATCAGCGCATTGAAGCTGGTGCCAGTATACTGGCGGATCAGGGCGCAAAGCCGGCTCTTGGAGAGGCGCGCGGCGTCAGCAGCTTCGCTGAGGCTCGGGCCACGCGTGTAGTTTTCGCCGATGAAGTCGGCGATGCGGCGCATGTGTCCGCTGTCGCGCCCCATCACCGGCAGCCTGGTCGACAGTTCGGCGAATTCCGCCTCATGATCCTGGCACAACATGGCGAGCATGAGCGACAGCTCGGCGCGGACGATTTCGGCAGCGCAGATACGCTCGGCTTCGTGCTGTTTTATCATTGCGGAAATTGCGAGTTCCACCCGCGCGGCACGCGTGCCGCCGAGGTGGAAATCGACATGATTCTGCCAGGCAAACGGCGTCAGCTCCGGCGCCATGCGGACCAGCTCTGCCAGCGGATACGAGCGGTTGATGTCGGGACGCAGAAAATCGAGGTCGAAATAGATGACGACGCAACGCGTCGCGTAATCGAACCTGATCTGATGCGGGACCATCGGCGCGATGAAATAGATCGAGCCGGCCTTCGGCTTGTGCGAGGTCAGGCCGACCCGGATGACCGGGGCATCGGACATGAAGTAGAGGACCTGGAAATAGTCGTGCTTGTGGGCGGGGTAGAGCTTCTGGGTGTTCTCGACACGCCGGACGTGGAAACGCGGAGCGCCCGCGCGATCCAGCGCATAGGAGCGAAACGGCGCCTCGCGCTCTTCCGCGCCACGCTCGGGCCTGAAACGCCGGGGCATTTCATTCGCAGCCTTGGCCATGCCGTCTCCTCTCCGGCTTTGGTCGGGGCGGCCGGCACCGCCCCGAGGCATGCCCGTCACCTCAGCTTTCCGGGCCGGCATATTTGCCGGCGGTGGCGGGGAACATGTTCTTGATGATCTTCATGCGGCTGACGTCGACGGTGGCGTCCATGTGCAGGAAGATCGCGGCGTCGCGGAACAGTTTTTCGATGCCGAACTCAAGCATCGCGCCGTTGCCGCCATGCAGTTCCAGCGCATGGGTTGCGACCTTCATGATCTCTTCCGAGGCATAGACCTTGGCCATGTTGCACAGCACGTCGGCATCCGGATGCGCCTCGTCGACCGCCTTCGAGGCGCGCTCGATCAGCGAGCGTACGGCTTCGATGCGGGTCGCCATGTCGGCCAGCCTGAGCGCCACCGCCTGATGCTTGATCAGGATACGCCCGCCTTGGACGTAGTTCTGGACATAGTCTGCGGTGCGTTCGAAACAGGCCACGCCGACACCGAGGTTCTTTGCCGCCTGGATGATCTTGCCGGCGCGAAAATACTGGCCGGCACTGCCCAGCGCCGAATTCTGAACGAGCAGGTGGTCGGCCGGCACGCGGCAATCCTCGAAGACCAGCTCGCCATTGTTCATGAAACGGCAGCCCATCGTCTCGTTGCACTTGGTGACCGTCAGGCCGGGCGTGTCACGCGGCACCAGGAAGCTCGACGTGCCCTGCAGCATGCCGACTGATGAATCGGTGTTGGCGTAGACGACATAGAGGCTGGCGTCGAAGCCGTTGGAGATGAACTGTTTGCGGCCGTTGATGACCCAGTGGCCGTCCTTCAGCACCGCCTTGGTGTGCATGGMGGCCTCGGGAACGTTGTAGGGCAGCCAGCGATCGGAGGCGCCGCGCGGTTCGGTCAGGCAATGGGCGAGCAGGAATTGTGGATCGGCGAGCAGGCGGGGAAACCACTTTTCCTGGAGGTGCTTCGGCGCGAATTCGCGCAGCAGGATGGACACCTTCCAGTTCTGCACCAGCTTGTCGGCGAGGCCGGAATCACCGCGCGCGATGCCCTCGGAGATCAAGGCGAAGGTGCGAACCTCGCTGTCGCGCTCGAGGTCGACGCCGCCATATTCTTCCGGCACGCCGAGCGTACGCACGCCGATTGCCTCAGCGCCTTCAAGGATCGAACGCGGCAGCCGCTCGCCGGGGTTCATGTCCCATTCAGCCTGCCAGTTCGACCGAATGAACGGCGTCACCACGTCGTCGACAAACGACCGGCAACTGTCGCGCATGAGGCGCTGTTCCTGAGACAAGGACCCATCATCGGCGTGAATCATTTTCGCTCCCTTCAACTTCGACCGGTCGGCAAATTCTAGCCCCCCACGATGTCCGGATTGGTATCAGCGGCGGCGGTTTCGGATCAGGTCGCGGCGTCTCCTTCTGGTGGATTATCGTCCAATTCAAAGTGGATGTTTCGTGCCCAATAGCGGCTCTATCGACCAATCGTGCAAGCGCCCACCGGCCAGCTGCGGCGTGTGCAATCAGCCCCTGAACCGCTCAGCCAGCCAATCGGCCACCATGGGACGATAGAGCCAAGGGATGTTGTTGCAGACGTGGTTTCCAATCGGAAAGACATGGAGTTCCGCGCCATTGCTGCAAAAGTCGGCGCATTTTTGCGCTTCGGATGGCGGAAAAATCTTGTCGCGCCCGCCATGCAGGATGAGTGCGGGAGCCTTGGGGCCGTCGATATCGGCCAGCGTGAAGTTGCGGGCGCGCTCCACCACATCCTCGCCGCCGAGGGCAAACGTCATGTTGTCCTGATAGACTTTCGGCAGCGACGGCCAAAGTGCGCCGAGGTCATGAAAGCCGTTGATCGAGACCACGCCCGCAAGGTGTTCCAACGAGGCGGCGGCGCGCAGCGCCAGCATGCCGCCGAAGGCCATGCCAACCAAGCCGACCGCACCCGACAGGCCCGGCTTTGCCTCGACCGCCGCAAGCGCCGCGGCAATTGCGGGCGCGATGTCGGCCCGCAGATGGCCAAACGACCGCCCTTCGCCCTGGCCCGGCCCATCGAGCGACAGCGTTGCGATGCCACGGCTCAGGAAGTGCCGTTCGAAGGCCGGGAATTCTTCCTTGGTGGAATCCGAGCCGGGGACAATCAGCGCCAAGGGATACGGCCCAGGTCCCTGCGGCAGCCTGAGATAGGCTCGCAGGACGCCGCCCTCGAACGGCACCTCGACCAGTTCGGCGGGCGGGTCCAGCAAGGGTGCTGCCCTACGGAACAACGCGACCTTGCGCGCCGCGACAAGCTCCTTGGCGTCGAGATCGTCGAAGGCCATGAACTGCCCGAAATGATAAAACAGGCTGGCGCGGGCAAAAGCTTCGCCTGCGGTGACAGTGTGGCCACGCGCCAGCGCGTCCGCGCCCATTTCGGCATGGCGGTCGCCCTCGGCGCTCCAAGCGGTCAGCCAGTTTTCCCAGATACCGGCGCTCTCGATGACGGCTTTCGCCGTGGCTGAGGGGATGCCGGCGACCTCGATGCGGGGCAGCCAGTGTTCGACCACGCTCAGCAACCTGTTTTCCGTTTCAGCCATTCCCGCAGTCTTTCATGTTCCGCCGCCATTTCCGGGTTGATCCAGCTTTCGGTCGATCGCCTTCAGTTCGGCCGAATACGTTTTGGCCTTGTCGCGGTACCTTGCCGCGCCGCGCGACAGATTTTCCGCCGTTTGCTCGTCGAGCGACCTGACGATCTTTGCGGGAATGCCGATGACCAGCGAGCCGTCCGGCACGATCATGCCTTCCCGCACCAGCGAATTGGCGCCGACAAGGCACCTCTCGCCAATGACGGCACCGTTGAGGACCGTCGCACCCATGCCGATCAAACTGCCCTTGCCGATGCTGCAGCCGTGGATTGTCGCGTTGTGGCCGATGGTGACGTCCTCGCCGATGTCGACAGGGAAACCGGGATCGGTGTGGATGACGCAGCCGTCCTGGACATTTGAACCGGCACCGAGCGTGATCGGCTCATTGTCGCCGCGCAGCACGGCGTTGAACCAGATGCTGACGCCGCTGCCGATGCGCACATCGCCGATGACCATGGCGCCGGGAGCGACATAGAAATTGCCGTCTTCCGGGAAGATGGGCTCTCGGTCGCCCAACCGATATGCCGATGGTTTGGTCACGCTATTTTCCGCCATTCGTTCAGGTAGGCATCGCCAGGAGAATAGACGCCGGCGCATTGGTGCGATTGACCAGGGCGCGGGCTTCACCGGGCGCAAGTCGGCAACTGTCGAGCACGCCGAGTGTCACCGATCCATCCACGGTTTCGACCGTCACTTCGCCGGCAACGACAATGTAGATTTTTTCCACCGGAGCATCCTTGAGCGAGGTGCGGCCGCCCGGCAGAAGATGCGACAGGCCGATCCAGATCGTATCGGTTGCCGTCGCCTCCTTGCCCTGCAGACGCAGGCAGCGCATGTCGTAGTGTTCGGGTGCCTCGTAGGACTTGGCTTCGCTGTAGCGGGTGACCTGCATTTCAGGCGCTCACGGCTTCAAAAGCACGCGGTCGGACGTGCCGCGCAGCACCGAGGCATAGGCCTTGGCGGCATCGGCCAGGCCGTAGCAGGTGTCGGGATTGATCGGGAACGGTTTCAACAGCCCTTCCTCAAACTTCAGCTTCAGCCTGTCGAAGATGCGCGCGCCGTCGACAGACGAATGCGCCAGCGTGTCGACGCCGATATATTTGTGGCGGCCGCGGAAGAAGTTGAAAATGTCGAAAGGCACGGCGCGGTCGAAGGTCGAGATGAAGATCTGCCGCGCCTGCTTGGCCATCGCCTTGTTGGCGATCTCGAAATAGGGACTGCCGACCGTGTTGAAGACGATGTCGGCGCCGTGGCCATCGGTCATCTCGCGGACGATCGCGGCAACATCCTGCGCACCGCTGTTCAACATCTCCACGGGAGCGTTGGTGTGGCCCATGAGCGGCTGATCGTTGTATTCGACGGCGAACACTTTTGCGCCGGCCATCGTCGCCAGTTGGATCGCCGCCTGGCCAACCTTGCCGTTGCCGCCACAGACCAGGACGACGTCGGTCGGCTGGACGCCGCCGGCCTCGCGGAAACCTTCATAGGCGGTGATGAACGGCACGCCGATCGAACCCGCCTCCTCCATGGAAAAATTCTTCGGCTTGGCCCGCACAGCTTTCTGGTCGAGCACCATCCATTTGGCGTGGCTGCCATCCTGGCTGATGCCGAGCTCGCCGCCGCCGCCCCAGACTTCCATGCCGATCATCTGCGATGGGCCTTCACGCACGATGCCACCGAAATCGCGGCCCGGCGTGCGCGGCCAGATGGCATGCGGCATGTGGCCGAGCGATGCTTTCACGTCACTCGGGTTGACGCCTGCGGCGACGATTTCGACCAGAACCTGGCCCGGTCCGGGACGCGGCACGGCGACTTCGGCGACCTCGATCAGGAGGTTGTCGAGATCGGGCGACTTTTGCGAAACCCTGAGGGCGTTGCCGGTCTTGGCGCTTGCTTGAATATTCATCTGGTTTGATCTCCTTTGCCCAAGCCGCGCCGGTCAGGCGGCAAGCCCCAGCATTTCCCTGGCTTCCTGAGGGCCGGCAATCTGCCCGCCGAGTTTTTCGATGAGGTCGCGGACGCGCTCGACCAACTCGCCATTGCCTTTGGCGAGCACGCCCCTGGCGATGTAGGAATTGTCCTCCAGCCCGACGCGGACATGGCCGCCGAGCAGATAGGCCTGCACGGCCATCGGAAACGACATGCGGCCGACGCCGAACCCGGTCCACACGGCGTCAGCAGGCAGCATGCGCGCGGCGGCGGCCATCATGTCGGTCGTGGCAGGAAAGCCATATTTGACGCCGGTGACGATGGTGAACATCGCCGGCGACTTCAAAACGCCGGCCTTCAGCAGGTCCTGCGCCAGAACGATATGGCCGCTGTCGAAGACCTCGAGTTCCGGCTTGGAGCCGGCTTCATTGATGATGTCGGCCATGATCCTGACGTTGCCCGGCGTGTTGATCACCACCTCATTGCCAAAAGTCATGGTGTTGAGGTCGAGCGTGGCGATATCGGGTTTCAGCGCGACGATATGCTCGACGCGCTTTTCCGGCCGTATCAGCGTGGTGCGCGGGCCGGCGACGGCCGGATTCTCGTCGCTTGGATGGTAGCGCCCGCCGGGACCGGTGGTGATGTTGAGGATCAGCGCGTTGTTCTTCGCCCGGATCCTTTCCACCACCTCGCGGTAATATTTCAGCTCCATCGACGGTTTTGCCGTCTCGGGATCGCGGACATGGATATGGGCGATGGCAGCACCGGCATCGGCCGCTTCRAGGCAGGAATTGGCGATTTCCTCCGGCGTCACCGGCAGGCCGGGATGGTTTTCGCGCGTCGTCAAATTGCCGGTGACGGCACAGGTGATGATGACTTTCGGCTGCATCAGAGGTGCCTCCCCCCGTCGACGACAATGCGGCTGCCGGTCGAGAATTTGAGATGGGTCGCGCAGGAAAGGATCGCCTCGGCAACGTCGGTCGGCGATGTGATGCGCTTGAGCGGCGTCGTTGCGGCGACCTTGTCAGCGAACTCCTTGCCACGGCCCGGCACGAACTGCGTGTCGACCGCCCCTGGCGAAACCGTCATGACGCGGATTTCGGGCGCCAGTGCGCGGCCGAGCGAATTGGCCATGATGTCGAGGCCGGCCTTGGCGCCACAATAGGCGACGTTAGAGCCGATGCCGGTGAAGGCGGCGATCGACGAGACGTTGACGATCAACCCGTCGCCGCTGACTTTAAGCGCCGGCGTAAAAGCGCGGATGGTGGCGAAGACGCCGCGCCAGTTGTTGATGAAGATGCGGTCGATCACCTCGTCGGTCAGCGCATCGAGATCGCCATGCGCCACCGGCTGGGTGATACCAGCGGTATTGACCAGGATGTCGGCCCGCCCGAACCTGGCGAGCACGGCATCGCGGAAGGCTTCGATCGTTGCGGTGTCCTCGATCGAAACCGGCAGGGCGGCATGACCCTGCCCAATCAAGCTCGCGACGATCTCCTCGGCCTTTTCCTTGCCCGAGCGGTAGCCGACAATGACGGTTGCGCCGGCTTCGGCAAACAGACGGCAGGTCTCGCGGCCGATGCCGCCGGAGCCGCCGACGACGACGGCCACCTTGCCTTCAAGCGAATTGGATGAGGTCTGGGCAGTCATCGCTCAGCTCTTCTTTCCCGAGATCGGCGGAATGAGGAAAGTCGGCGTTCCCGCCACCAGCTTGAAATCGTATTCGCAGGTGTAGAAAGGCAGCGTCGCGCCGGCAAAATCGGGATGCGGCTCGGTGTGCATGACAAAATCGCCGACGATCTGCTGCTTGGCGCCGAAGACGACATCGGAGGCCAGCGCCTCCGGGCTGTCGGAGAATATCTGGGTGATCAGTGTCTTGTGACCGGGAGCCGTGACGATGAAATGGATATGGGCCGGGCGCATCGGCTCACGGTTCTGGGCGCGCAGCAGCACGCCCACCGGGCCGTCGGTCGGCACGGGATAACCCGCAGGCTTCACCGACTGGAAATGGAACCGGCCGTCGGCACCGCTGGTGAACTTGCCGCGAAGATTGAAATCCTCCTGGCCTTCGTCCTGGTTCTCGTAGAGGCCGACGGGCGAAGCCTGCCACACATCGAGCGTCGCGCCTGCGATCGGGGCGCCGTCCGCGCCGAAGACCTTGCCCTTGAAGAACAGCGAAGCTCCAGGCGTGTCCGAGCGCGCGATGCAATCGCCGGACTGGCACAGCGGCGCATGGCCGCGATAGAACGGCCCGAGCAGCGCCGACATCGTTTCCCCCTGCATGCCGTTGTTGTTGATCAGGTCGATCAGCGTCGAAGCACCGAGCACGTCGGCGGCAAGAACGACCTCGTTGTGGAACTCGTTGGTGAGTTGGCCGATCTCGACGATCCAGCGCAGCGCGTACTCATACTCCTCTTCCGTCGGGCGCGTCTCCAGCACGAACTGGTGCAGATGCGTCACCAGCGCGGTCATGATCTCTTTGAGCCGGGGATTGTCGGTGTCCGCCATCGCCGCAAGCACGGTCGGCGTTACGTCGGCTTCCCTGGTGATGAGCTTCGGCTCGATGCTGATATGGTTCATCGTCGTTCTCCAATGCTTCCGAAGTCAGGCTTCGGCAGGTTCGGCTTGGTTCGCGGCCGTGCGCAGATGTGGGTATTTTTCGGTCAGCAGCGAGCCGTGGTAGTAGGTCCTGGCGAAGGCGTCGGTTGCCCTGATCCTGTCGAGCCAGCGGCCGATCTCGGGCGCGGAACTCCACATGCCCGCGAGATTGATGTCGTCCATCCTGACGATGACGGGCATGATCGAGATGTCGGCCAGCGTCATCTCCTTGCCCATCAGCCAGGGTCTGCCGTTAGCGCTCAGCCATGTCGTCATGCGGTCGATGCCGCGCTGCAGGCGGCCAAGCGCTTCGTCCATGTCCGCCCTAGGGAAACCGGTGCGGCCCATCTTCATCAGGAACTCGCGCCGCAACGGCTTGCTGTCACACAGCGCCTGGAACTCCTGCTCGCTCATCGACTGGTAGTGCGGCAGGAAGGCAAGGTTGTAGGACGGCACGCGGACCGCCGGCGTCGGCACCTCGTCGATGAAGCGCATCATCGCCCGCATCCGCGCCACATCAAGCGGATCGCGCGGCCGAAGCGGCGTCACGTCGCCGAAAATGTCCTCGATGTACTCGACGATGACGGCGGAATCGGTGACCGCAGCACCGTGGTGCAGCAGCGTCGGCACCACGCCGTTCGGGTTGATCGCCAGATATTCCGGCCTGAGCTGGTCGCCCTTGAACAGGTCGAGCTTGTGTTCCTCGAAATCCTTGCCCTTGGCGTGAAGGACATAACGAACGCGCTGGCTGCAGGTCGACTGCGGCGCGTTGTGAAGAACAAACTCCGGCATGTCATTTTCCTCTCGCTGTCTGCACGAGGTTTGGGTTCACGGGGCTCAAGCGGCTAGTAGCTAGTCCCAGTTGAGGAACCGAGGGAGCTTGCCGCTTTTGGCGAGCGTGCCGATCAACCCGAGCGGGAAGAACATCAACCCGAGCGCCATGACGAGGCCGGTGCCGAGAATGTTGACCTCCGAAGCGCCCATGGTGGCGACGAATATCTCGTTGAGCGCAACGATCAGGATGGCGMCAACCACCGGTCCGGCGATGGTGCCCTTGCCGCCGAGAATGCACATCAAAACCAGATTGGCGGAGACCAGGATGAGCAGGAAGATATTGGGGCGGAGGTAGGTCAAATATTCGCCCCACACGGCACCCGCCATGCCGACGAAAAATGCCGAGAGCGCGAAGGCGACGACCTTGTAGAAACGGGTATCGATGCCGGCGCTTTCCGCCTTGATCTCGTCCTTGGAGATGGCGCGCAGGCCGAGCCCGAACTTCGAGTGCTTGATCTTGTAGCTCGCCCAGACCGAGAAGGCGGCGATCGCCAGCATGGCATAATAATACGGCACCTTGGACCACTGCACCGACAGGTCGTTGGGCGGCAAGGTCAGCCCGTTGGCGCCGCCGATGAAATGCCAGTTGTCGAACAGAATTCGGGCGATCATCAAAAGGGCGATCGACGAGATGATGAAGCTCGGGCCGCGCACCTTGAGCGTGACCATGCCGACCAGATAGCCGAATACGGCGGCGACCAGGCCGGCAAGCGGTGCCGTGATGATCGTGGATATGCCGTAGCGCGCCAGGATCATGCCCGAGAAGTAGCCGCCAATGCCGAAGAACACGGCATGGCCGAGCGAGACATAACCGGCGAAGCCGCCGAGAATGTTCCAACCCGAAGCCATGGCAACGTACGATGCCGTGAACAAGACGAGACGCAGGACGTAGTTGTAGTTGCCGGTGAACTGCAGCAGCGGCAGCGCAGCGAGCGCTGCCAGGAGCGCCATCGGAAACCAGGTCGCCCGGACCTGATCGGCCTTGCGCGACAGTTTTTCGTTGTGGACCCGGCGCGCCTCGACGACTGCGCTGGCGCTCGATTCCTGAAGGGAAACGGCCATCATGCCAACTCCGGTTTTTCGCCGAACAGCCCTTGGGGCCGCACCAGCAGAATGACGAACAATGCGAGGAAGAAGGTCAGCGTCGACCAGGTCGCGCCAATCCAGGTGCCGACGAAGGCAGCGACCACCGACAGCATCAGCGCGGCGAGCACGGTGCCGAGGATGCTGCCCATGCCGCCCAGCACCACGACCGACATCAGCATGGCGATCCATTCCCAGTGCTTGGCCGGGAAGAAGCTGAACACGAAACTGACCAGCGAGCCGGCGGCACCCGCAAGGCCGAGACCGATGGCAAAGGCGAGGATGCTGATGAACTGGACGTTGACGCCGAGCAGTTCGGCCGCCTCGCGGTTCTGGGTGGTGGCGCGGATGGCGTAGCCGAGCCGCGAGTATTTCAAAAACAGCGACAGCACCGCGATGATGGCCAGCGAGACGATGCCCGCATAAAGCTGGCCCTTGGGCACGAAGACGTCGCCGATGAAGAACGCTTCGGTGGCGTAGTCGGGAGAGGTGACGCGCTGCGTGTTGGTGAACATCGCGCCGAGGAAGCCTTCCACCATCATCGCCAGCGCGAAGGTGAGCAGAACCGTCATTTCCGAATATTTGGCGCTCTTGGCTTCACGCTGGAACATCAACCGGTAGAGCAGGACGCCGATTGCCGCCATGATGAGGGCTGCGACCGGCAGCATTACCAGCGGGTCGACGCCGAGCGTCTTGAAGCCCCAATAGGTGATGTAGGCGCCGCCGATGATCAGCGAGGGATGCGCGAGATTGACGATGCGCATCACGCCGAAGACCAGCGACAGGCCGGAGCCCATCAGGGCGATGACGCCGCCAAGCGCCAGGCCGAGGATCAAAATCTGAATTATCTCTGACATCATATTCCCCGTCAGGCGGCCTTCTTGCCGCCGAGGTAGAGTTCCTGGATGCGCGGATCGGCCAGAACCTTGGTCGCCGGGCCTTCAAACAGCGTGCGTCCGAGATCGAGCACGACACCCCAATCGGCATTTTTCAGCCCCATCATGGCGTTCTGTTCGACCAACAACAC